>JANLUN010000692.1:0-10158 GCA_031363505.1 Planctomycetota bacterium
GTGTGGTCGAGCAGGCCGCTGCCCCTCCTCCGACGACTCTCCCGGTCAGCTCGCACTCCGTCGCAAACCAGCCCAACTCCCAATCGATTCACTCGCTCGAGCGAGCGGGTGAATGCTCGCTCGCTCCCAATCCTGTCTCCATGAGATGAGCTCGCTTTCGCTCAGCCTTCGCGGCACGAAACCCAATTGCTGCGCCGGCGAGAAATCATCTGTGTTGAATCGCCTGCGCACGTAGTTGCGGTAGCTCGCAAAGATTTGCAGCGCCAGGTCCAAGTAGCGCCGCTTCTTGCTCGCCAGCCACGACTGTCGCCGCAATCGGCCCATCAGGTCGCGCGCGATCGCCTCGGTCTGATTGATCGCGAACAAGGGATTGTCGGTCGTGCGCGGCAGTCTGCTGCTGGTCGTGCTGTGCCGCAGGCGTCCTTTCCCGAATGCCTGCTGGGCGAGCGCGGCGTAGGAGCTCTTCTTGTCCGTCTCGAGCACCACTCGGCCGAGCTTGCCCGCCATGTCGGCGCCTCGCTTGAGTGTGCGCAGTGCGCGCGAGCGCGACTGATCGCGGCGTTTTCCAAGACGTGTTTCATCCCGCGCGAGCGCCCTCCTGCGCGCCTCAGTCATCTTGCCGCGCGGGCGAATCGTCGCTGACTCAGCCCACACGACGAAACGCGAGTCACGCTCGATCAGCACCGGCACGCTCAGTGGACGAGTGTTGCGCCGGCCTTCAAAGCTCTCGAGCTCGTCGAACTGAAAGCTCGATCCGTCGAGCAGCGGACCACGCAGATTCAGATTCAAGCGCCGCAGGTGGCGTGCGATCTTTCGGAACTTGAGCTCGCAGCAGCGCCGGCTCAGACCCAGGTTGCGCGCACTTTGTCGCAGACCAATTCCCGAGGCCAGCGATTGGAACAGGCGCGTGTTCAGATCGGGACGGTGATCGCGGAAGTCGGCGCGAAACGTCTGACGCGAGAACGTGCGCCAACAAGCGCCGCATCGAAAACGTGGGATGGGGTGAGGACGGCAGCGGGCGCGGTAGTGACCGTGAGGACGAAACGCGGATGGGTGGGGCTCGAGGTGCATCCCGCAGCTTCGATAAGGACAACGCGGTGGTTTGAACATGGATCGCTGGGCTCCTGACAGGCCGGGTACGAGGGCCTGCTTCGGAGGGCGATCGACGAAGGAGCCGGTGGTTGCGGGCGCTTCGCCCGATTCCCGCACCCGATGACACAGCGATACCAGTCAGTGCAGAACGCTTGCGAGCACTGCGCGCGGGTGTTCACATGACTCGCCCGCTCCCATGAGTGACGCCATCGCCACAGCCGGAGAGACTCCGTCGAATCATTCCGGCGACTTCTGGCACCGCGTGCGTCAGGTCGCTTTGTGGTCGGTCGGGCTCGGGCTCTTGCTCGAAGCGCTGTCGCTGGCGATCGCGGCGAGCTTTCTCCTCAGTCCTTCCGCGGCACAGATCACCGCCGATCTCGTGCAGAAGACGTCGTGGTCGTTTCTTGTGTGTCTCGGCATCGTCGCGGGCTCCGCGGCGCGCGGCGCGCGGACGGCTGCGATGGGGTTCGCGGGCCTTTGTTCCGGCCCGCTCGCGTTCGGTGCCGCCCGCGCGTTGCACCGAGGGATGCTCCAGGCTCTCAACAGCGACAATCCCGCGGCCGGCGTGCTCTCGCCGTTCGAGCTCGCGTCTGCGAAGGCGCTCGAGTACGCCGTGTTCGGCGTGCTGCTGGCCCTGATCCTCCGTCGGCCGGACGCGAAGCTGCGCGCGTTCCTCATCTGCGGCCTCGCGGTCGGCATCGTGTTCGGCGGCGTCGTGCTCGCGTGGACCGTTGCGCGCGCGGCCAAGCCGGTGCCGATCGCGGAACTCGTCGGTCGCGGAGCCAACGAGATCGTGTTCCCCGTCGGTTGTGCGCTCGTGCTCTACGTCACGCGGCGTGCAGCGGCGGCGCGCTCGTGACCCGTCATGGACGCTGACGGCATTCGAGCGCTCACCTCGACCCTGCTGCCGCGTCCACATGACGTCGACGCGTCGGGACCCACGCGCGACGTACCGCGGCACTTCGCGGTTCGCGCGCCGCCCGCCGTCGACGTTGAACACGCGATTCGGACCGCACGACGGCACTTCGACTCGGCCGGGTGCACGCTTCTCGTCGGCAACCCGACGAGAAGCGATTCGACCCCTCTCTCTCTCGCGCTCATGCACACACTCGATGCGCAGTGCTACCGGCTGCGATCGAGCCCGCGCGAGATCACGATCGAGGGCGGCGACGCTGCCGGGTTGTCGTACGGCGTCACGACGTTGGCGCAGATCACGAATGGGTGCCTCGAGCGGCGCGCGCCGTTCCCGTCGCTCACGATCGAGGACCGACCGGATTTTCCGCGGCGCGGCTTCCTGCTCGACATCAGCCGCAGCAAGGTTCCCACGCAGGCGACGCTGTTCGCTCTCGTCGATTGGATGGCGTACCTGAAGTTGAACGAGCTCCAGCTCTACACGGAGCACACGTTCGCGTACCGCGATCACGAAACCGTGTGGCGCGATGCGAGCCCGCTCACAGGCGAGGAGATCGACGCGCTCGATCGCCATTGCCGCGAGCGCCACATCGAGCTCGTTCCCAATCAGCAGAGCCTCGGGCACATGCACCGCTGGTTGAAGCACGAGCGCTACCGACACCTCGCCGAAGTGCCCGCGGGGATCACGCACGCGTTCAGCCGCGAGTGCGAGCCGTACGGACTGTGCGCGACCGATCCGAAGTCGCTCGTCTTCCTCGAGTCACTCTACGACGAACTGCTCCCGCACTTCTCGAGCACGCGATTCAACGTTGGGCTCGACGAGCCCGTCGATCTGGGGCTCGACCGTTCGAAGGCAGCCTGCGCAGATCGCGGAACGCAGCGCGTGTACCTCGACTTCATACGCGCGGTCGCGGAGCGCGTACGCGCGCGCGGGCGGCGCATGGAGATGTGGGCCGACATCGTGGTGAAGGAGCCGGCGCTCGCACGTGACATCCCCGCCGACGTGCACCTGCTGGAGTGGGGCTACGACGCGGATCACCCGTTCGGCGATCACTTGGCTGTGCTCGCGGAGAGCGGTCACACGTTCAGCGTGTGCCCGGGAACTTCGAGCTGGCAATCGATCGCGGGGCGAACGCACAACGCGCTCGCGAATCTGCGTTCCGCCGCGCTCAGCGGAAAGGCCGCTGGCGCGAGCGGATACCTGATCACCGACTGGGGCGACCGAGGACATCTGCAGCCGCTCTCGGTCAGCTACGCCGGCATCTTGGCCGGAGCGGCGTGCGCGTGGAACGCGGAGAGCGCGTCGTCCGCGGACTTCGACCTCGCTGCCGAGCTCGATCGTCACGCGTTCCGCGACGACGCGAAGGTGCTCGGCGAAGTCGCGACGCGGCTCGGCGACGTCTACCAGACTACGGGCGCCGCGAGCACGAACGGCTCGGCGCTTTTCTTCCTGCTCGCGTTCGCTGACGAAGCCTTGCCGCACGCGCGCATGCCCGGCCTGCGAGCGAGCGATCTAGAATCCACGCGCGAGACGATTCGCGAACTTCGAGCGACGCTCGAGCGCGCCCGACCGCGCGCCGGGGACTCGGCGTTGATCCTCGACGAAATGCGCTGGGCCGCCGACGTCTTGGCGTTCGCGTGCCGTTTCGGAGTCGCGCGACTCGGAGCGCACGCGGGCGCGAGCGCGAGCGATCTCAATCCCGCGGTGCGGCGCGGTCTCGCGACGGAGCTCGCGCCGCTCGTCGCGGAGCACGGGCGCCTCTGGAACGCCCGTAATCGTCCGGGTGGACGAATCGAGTCCGCGGGCTGGCTGACGCGGGTCGCGGACTCGCTCTGAGGCGCACCGATCGCGCGCCCGCGCGTCAAGTTGCTTGACTCCTCGCGGCGCCTCTGCTTTCGTCTGCGCGACTTCGCACGCGCTCCATCGTCACCAAGCAAGCAGGAGGATCGACATGTGGAAAGAGTTCCGCGACTTCGCCATGAAGGGCAACGTGGTCGACATGGCGGTCGGCATCATCATCGGCGCCGCCTTCGGCAAGATCGTGTCGTCGTTCGTCAACGACATCATCATGCCGCCGATCGGGCTGCTCCTGGGGAAGACGAGCTTCCCGACGCTGTTCATCAACCTGTCGGGCGAGAAGTACGCGACGCTCGCGGAAGCCACGGCGGCGAATGCGCCGGTGATCCGCTACGGCCTCTTCATCCAGACCGTGCTCGATTTCCTGATCGTCGCGCTCGTGATCTTCCTGGTGATCAAGCAGATGAACCGGATGCGCGGTCCGGCGCCGGCGGCCAAGTAACGGCCGCGCTCAGAAGCTCCAGCCGAGAGTGAACAGGTACAGGTTGTCGACGCGTTCGGCCCCCGTCGCCGGCGTGTTGTCCCAGCTGTAGATCCACTCGAGCTGCGCGAACATCTTCTCGGTCAAGCTCACGCGCGCTTTCGTGTCGAGCTTGGCGTAGATGTCGTCCGAGTTCTCGAGGCTCGGGAAGACTTCGCCGGTCTGCGAGAGAAGCCACTTTTCGATCGCCTTGTACTCGGCGCCGTAGGCGAGACGTGCGGCGATGTACGAGTCGTCGTCCGCGCTTCCGACGAAGTTCTCGTCGAAGTAGGTCAGACCGGCTTCACCGGAGAGCTTCCACTTCTCGTCGTCACGGAACTGCTGGCCGATACCGACGCCGAGCGTCGCACGCAGGTCGAGGTTCGCCTTCGTGTCGTATTCGCCGCTCGTCTGCGCGAGCGCGTACGTCTTCTCGCTGAGGAAGTAGTCGTACTTCGCTGCGCCGTAGACGCGGCGCTGCGTGACGGTGTCTTCGTCCTCCGCGTAGTTCCATTGGAACTTCAGCGTGAAACGATCCTTCTCGCGCCGGTACTCCGCGTCGGCGCCCGCCGATGCGTTCGTCGCATCGGTATTGCCGCTCGATATCGAAGCGCCCGCGTTCACCGCGCCCGTCCACTTGTGCATGACCGGTCCCTCCGGGTCGGCCACCGCTGCGGTGATCGGCGTCGGCTCGCTCAGGACGAAACCGGTCGGGGCAGAAACGGGGGGCGCGAGGGAAGCGGACGCGAGAACGAACGGGGAGAGGAACATGGAATGCCTCGACGATCAGGGGGGCTGCGAGGGAGGCCGCGCGCTGCGCGCGGCTCGAAAAGGGCGAACAGTTTGCCAAGTGCACCCCGCGCTGCAAAGTGAGGAGGCGCGCGCCTGCGTTCAGATCTCTTGCCACACCAGCGCCAGGCTCTCGCCATGGCCGAGCGCCGTGGATCGCGAGCGGAGATTGACGCACACTAACCCGACGTGGCAAGCGAACCCCAAGCGTCGAGCGACGAGGTCCTGATCGGCATCTCGTCCTGCCTCTTGGGCGAGAACGTTCGATTCGACGGCGGACACAAGCTCGACTCGTTCCTGGCGAACACGGTCGCGCGCTTCGTGCGCTTCGTGCGCGTGTGCCCGGAGATGGAGATCGGCCTCCCGAGCCCGCGCGAGTCGATGCGGCTCCTGGTCGACCCTGAATCCGACACGCCACGTCTCGTCGCTCCGCGGTCCGGGATCGATCACACGGTGGCCATGCAGCGCTTCTCCAAGCGGCGCGCTCGCGAACTCTCCGCGCTCGAGATCTCCGGCTTCATCCTCAAGAAGGACTCGCCGAGCTGCGGGATGGAGCGCGTCCGCGTCTACGCTGCGAGCGGCGGAGCCACGCGCAACGGTCGCGGATTGTTCGCGGCCGGATTGATGGACAGCCTGCCGCTTCTACCCGTCGAGGAAGAAGGTCGGCTCCAAGATCCGCCGCTGCGCGAAAACTTCTACGAGCGCGTGTTCGGATACCGGCGCTTGCAACGATTCTTTGCGACGCGTTGGCGGATGGCGGATCTCGTCGCGTTTCATACCGCGGAGAAGCTGCTGCTCCTCGCGCACCACCCGGACGGCTATCGGGAGCTCGGACGGCTGGTCGCATCCGCGAAGTCGCTCCCGCGCAGCGAGCTCGAAGAGCGCTACTGCGCGCTCTTCATGACGGCCTTGAAGCGCAAGGCCACGCCTGGACGCCAGGCCAACGTGATGGAGCACATGCTCGGTCATTTCAGCGCTGCGCTCACACCTGACGATCGCGCGGAGATGCTCGCCGTCGTGCGGGATTATCGACTCGGGCTCGTGCCGCTGGTCGTCCCCTTGACGCTCGCGAGACACCACGTGCGCGTGCACGGGATCACGTACCTGCAGGGGCAGAGCTACCTCGACCCGCATCCCAAAGAGCTCATGCTGCGCAACCATGTCTGACGGTGCGCGCGTGGACGTCGTCACGCTCGAGCACGCCGGCCGCGCCTACGCGCGCGGTGCCGAACTCGTGCACGCACTGATCGACGTCTCGCTGTCGGTCACGGCGGGCGAGATGATCGCGCTGGTCGGGCCGTCGGGATGCGGCAAGTCGACGTGCCTCAACATGATCTCCGGCGTCGACCGACCGGACAGCGGGCGCGTGCGCGTGTGCGGCGTCGATCTCGCGAACGCGAGCGCGCAGCGTCTGACGCTCCTGCGACGCCGCGACATCGGGATCGTTTTCCAGTCGTTCCACTTGGTCCCCCACTTGACCGTCGCCGAGAACGTCGCGCTGCCGCTCGCCCTCGACGGAAAGCGCGACGCAGCGCGCGTGCGGGAAATGTTGGAGCGCGTCGGCCTCTCGCAGCGAAGTTCGCACTATCCGTCGGAGCTCTCGGGCGGCGAGGAGCAGCGCACCGCGATCGCGCGCGCCCTCGTCCATCGGCCGCGCATCGTGCTCGCCGACGAGCCGACCGGCAACCTCGACTCGCGCTCGGGACGCGCGGTGCTCGACCTCTTGGACGAGCTCCGCGCCGTGGAGGGATCGGCGCTCATGCTCGCGACTCACGATCGCGAAGTCGCGGCGCGCGCGGACCGCGTGATCGCGCTCGCGGACGGTCGCATCGCGTCCGCGTCCCTCGAGAGCGCGTGATGATCCTCGCGGCGCTCTTCCTGCGGCCGATGCGGCGCGCGCCGCTGCGGTTCTTGGCGACGGTCGTCGGTGTCGCGGCCGGTGTCGCCGAGCTCGTCGCGACGCTCGCCGCCGGCCGCGCCGCGCTCGCGTCGCTGCGCGAAGGCGTCGTCGAGATCGCGGGACGCTCGCGTCTCGAGATCACCGCCCCCGGCGGAGTCGACGAAGCGCTGCTCGGAACTCTGCGAAGTGTCGCACGCGACGCCGTGATCCTGCCCGTCGTCGAGGAGCTCGTCCTCTGCCCCGCGCTCGATGACACCTTGCGCCTCGTTGGAATCGACGCACTCGTCGACGGCGACGCGCGCGCACTCGCGGCCCATCGCGCGGAGAGTGCAGCGCGGACCGAAACGGGCGTCGACCCGGAGGGCTGGCGAGACTTTCTCCGCGGCGAGGGAGCTTGGATCCCGGCGCCGCTCGCGCGAACGCTCGGCCTCTCGATCGGCGACACGCTCGCGATCGAGATCCTCGCGCGCCCCGTCGGCCTGCGCATCCTGGGAGAGTTCGAGCTCCCTGCCGAAGCGAGCGCGTTCGCGAGCACGGTCTGGATCGACGTCGCGCTGGCGCAAGAGCTCGCGCGCAAACAAGGGCGCTTGGATCGAATCGAGCTCGTGCCTCGAACCGGCGTGTCGCTCGAGCAGATCGAGCACGAGGTCGCGGCACTCCTCCCGACGGGAGTGCGCGTCGCCGAACCCGCGGCGCGCCAGCGCGAGACCGCCGGCATGGTGCGATCGCTCCAATTCAACCTGATCGCGCTGTCCGGAATCGCGGCGCTCGTCGGCGGCGTGCTCGTCGCGACCACGCTCGCGACGTCGGTCGTGGAGCGCCGCACGACGGTCGCGCTCTTGCGCTCGCTCGGCGCCGCACCGAGCGCGATCGTGCGCGCGATCCTCGTCGAAGCGGCGTGCATCGGATGCCTCGGAGGCGCGCTCGGAGTTGCCGCAGGCTTCCTCGGCGCGCGAGCGATCTCCCCGAGCATGCGGGCGACGCTGTCCGCCGTCGTCGCCGGCGCGCCACCGACACCGATCCGTTTCGACGGCGAGTTCGCGCTCGCGGGGTTCGGCTTGGCAATCGCGGTCGCGCTGGGCGCCGCGGTCTTGCCTGTGCTCGAGGCGCTGCGAACGCCGCCGCTGCAGAACTTGAAACGCGAGCGGCCGGCTCCGTTGCCCCGTCGCGCGAGGATCCGCGCATTCGCGGTCGCGATCGCGTTCTCGATCGCCGCCGCGGGCCTCGCTGCGCTCCCCGCACTAGACGGTCTTCCGATCGCGGCGCTCGCGGCCGCGTTGTGCGTGCTCAGCGCGCTCTTCGCCTTGTGCGGTCCCGCGGTCGACCTCGTGGGTCGGCTCGGATCGCGCGCCGCGGTGTGGACGCCACTGCGGCTTGCGTGCGCGACGCTCTCCGCCGGTCGCCGGCGCGCCGCGTGGGCCGCGGGCGCCGTCGGCGTAGCACTCGCGCTCGCTATCTCGATCGCGACCATGGTGACCTCGTTTCGCACCACCGTCATCGAGTGGACCGAGCGCGGTGTGCGCGCCGATCTCTCGATCCGGCCGCACGCCGCGGAGAGCGGCGTTCCCATCGGACGCTTGCATTCGGACGTTCTCGAGATCGCGCGAGCGCAGTTCGGAACGGACGCCGTCGACGCGTTTTACACGACGACCGCGCGCGCGTTGGGCGAGTCCATGACCCTCGCCTGCTCGTCGTTCGAGATCGCGGCGCGCCACACGGGACTCGCGTTCGTCGATGCACACGGCGGTCGAACGCGAGCCGGAGGGCCTGTTCTCCTCGACGCGCTCCATCGTCACGGCGCGGTCGTCAACGAAGCGTTCGCGCGACGGTTCGATCGCCGGACGGGAGATCGCATCCACGTCGACGTCGGCGGCCAGTCTATCGAACGCGAGATCGTCGGCGTGTTCGTCGACTACGGCGACAGCCGCGGACTCGTGATCGTCGATCGCGCTGACTACCAGTCCGTCGTCCCGGGCGACGGTCCGCGCACGCTCAGCGTGTTCCTCCCCGGAGGCACCGACGTGCAGGCGGCGCGTCGCGAGCTCGGGGCCGCACTCGACGGCCGCTTCGCGGTCGACGTGCTCGACAACCAAGAGATCCGCGGATACATCCTCCACGTATTCGAGAACACGTTTGCGATCACCCGCGCGCTGCAATTGGTGGCGTCGATCGTGGCCGTGCTGGCGGTGTCGAGCGTGCTCTTCGCGCTCGTTTCGGAACGCCGCGCCGAGCTCGCGCTTCTGTCAGCCATCGGAGCAAGTCGATGGCAAGTCGGGGCGTCGGTCTGTCTGCAAGCCGGGGCGCTCGGCGTGATCGGAGCGATCGGCGGCGCGCTCGCCGGACTGGGGATCGGCTTCCTCCTCGTGACCGTGGTGCAGCCGCAGTCGTTCCACTGGACGCTCGAGTTCGTCGAGCCGTGGAACGCCCTCGCCACGACGCCGGGCGCCGTCGTGATCGCGTGCATCGCAGCAGGATTGTGGCCCGCGGTGCGCGCGACGAGAGCCAGCCTCTACGCTGACCTACGCGAGGACGGATGAACGCCTGCATTCGAACGACTCTGTGGCACGCGGGCACGATCTCGTGCGCGCTGCTGCTTGCATCGGGCGCTGATTGGACGCGCATCCAAGCCCCGCACGCGTTCGAGTGGCCGCGCGATCATGGCGCGCACCCGAGCTACCGCACCGAATGGTGGTACGCCACCGGCGAACTGCGATCGACGGACGGTCGCCGCTTCGGATACCAGCTCACGCTCTTTCGACAGGGACTCGAACGCGCGCCGCCGTCCGCCGATCGATCGCGACTGCGCGCCGACGACGTGCTCGCGGCGCATCTCGCGATGGTCGACGTCGATGCCGGCCGTTTGCACACGGCGGAACGCGTGCGGCGCGCGGCGGCAGGACTCGCGGCGACGCGAGAGGGCGATCTCGACGCGTGGATCGAGGATTGGTCGATCGCGCGACAAGGCCCGGCCCGCGTGAAGCTCACGGCGGTCGATCGAGAGCACGCGATTGGACTCGAACTCCAACTCGACGCGACGAAGCCGCTCGTGTTGCACGGCCGGGAAGGCGTGTCGCAGAAGGGACCGGAACCCGGCAACGCATCGGCGTACATGAGTTGGACCCGCCTTCAATCGGTCGGGACGATCAC
>JANLUN010000729.1:0-2742 GCA_031363505.1 Planctomycetota bacterium
GCCCCGACACCGCGCGCAAGTTGGTCTACAACCTGAACCCGTTCGACATGGGCGCGACGCGCGATCTCGGCCGCCCGAAGGACGTCGGAGAGCGCGCGCCTGGTGGGGCACCGCGGCCTCCCATGTCGGCTGGGTCCAGCGGGTCGGCTGGGTCCAGCGAATCGACTTCCACCGACGCGCCCGACACGACCCGCGAGCCGCCGACGAGCGCGTGCGACACGCGATGAAGGGTCTCCTCGCGATCTATCGACGCGAGCTCTCGGGTCTGTTTCTCGGACCGCTCGCGTGGATCTTGCTCGGGATAGCGCTGCTCCTCAACGGCTACCTCTTCACGCTGTACTTGAAGGGCGCGGCCGGCGATCTCGACGTGGCGATGCGCCTCTCCCTGGGTGACTCGTTCGTTTTCTGGGTCTTGGTGGTACTCGTGCCGCCGCTGCTCACGATGCGGATGATCAGCGAGGAGTCGCGCAGCGGGATGATCGAGTTCCTGCTCACGGCTCCCGTCAGCGACGCGGCCGTCGTCGTCGGCAAATTCCTCGCGGCCACGACGTTCATGGCGCTTCTATGGAGCGCGGTGTTCGTCTACGTCATCACGGTCGCGACCGTCGGTCCGGCAGCGGATTGGGGCGCGCTCGTCAGCGGATACGCCGGAGCGCTGCTCGTGTCGGGGCTATTCACGGCCATCGGACTCTTCGCGAGTAGTTTGACCAGTACTCCGATCGTCGCCGCGTTCGCGGCGATCGTGTTCAACCTCGTGCTCGTTCTGCTGCCGCTCTTCGCGGGACTCTCGGACTTCCCGTGGCTCACACGTCTGGTCGCCCACGTGCACGTGATCGATCACCTGAAGAGCGCGTTTCTCATCGGCGTCCTCGACTCCGCGTACGTGTTGTTCTTCGTCGCGTGGACCGCCCTGTTCCTCTTCGCAGCCGTGCGCGCGCTGGAAGCGCGGCGTTGGAGCTGAACCGTGACGATGCCGAACGAAGCAACCATGCCGAGCAAACCGACACGACTGCGACCCGCGAGCCGCTCGACGCGCGTTTGGATCGGACTCCAAGTCGCCGGGATGCTCGTGCTGGCCGTGATCGCCGTCGCGCTCGTGACGTGGCTTTCCGAGCGCCCGGGCTTGCGCGCGCGTTTCGATCTCACTGCGGCGAAGCAGAGCACGCTCTCCCCCGAGACGATCGAGATCCTCGGCCGACTCAGCGCGCCGATCGACGTCGACATCTTCTTCCGGCCCGGTGAAGGTTCGCTCCAAGGCGTCGTGCGCGAAGTGCAGGAGCGGATGAACACGTTGCTCGTGCTCGCTCGCGACGGCGCGCCGGGGAAAGTCGCGATCACTCCCCACGCGATCTCGGGCGGGATCGGCGCGGGGTTCGCGCGCGCGCAAGATCGCATGCGGGAGCTCGGACTCATGCAGGTCGAACCCGGCGGCGTGATCGTCGTGTCGCAAGGCGCGCGGCGCGTGCCGCTGCAGTTGCGCGGCGATCTAGCCGACCTCGATCCCGGTTACTCGGGGGATCGCGACCGCGCGGCCGCGCCGGCGCGCATCGTTTCGTTTCGCGGCGAAGAGGCTTTCGTCGGCGCCGTCCTGAAGCTCGGCGACGGATCCAAGCCGAAGGTCGTGTTCCTCACCGGTCACGGCGAGCGCGACGTGCTCGGTGCCGAAGAGCGCGGGCTCGCACGCCTCGTGCACGAGCTCGAGATCGACGGATTCGAAGTTCAGACATGGTCCGCGGCCGGAGGGAAACCGCTTCCCGACGATTGCGTGGCGATCGCGTGGATCGGACCGGAGCAACCGCTGGCGGTGGGTGAGTTCGAGGAGCTCAGCCGGTTCGTCGAATCCGGCGGCGCTCTGGTCGTCGCCCCGGGCACGAAGGAGATCCAAGCACGCGACGCGCTGCCGAGCTTCCTGGCTCGCTACGGAATCCGCGTCGAGTCGCGCGGCTGGATCGCACAGGTGCAGATCGGCAGCACGGGCGCGCCGATCACCGGGGATCCGCGCTGCGGACTCATCTATGTCAGTGGCGTCGGACTCTCCGCGCAGGCGCTGACCGATGCGCTGCGGCGCGCCGATCGGCGCGTCGTGTTGCCGTTCCCGAAGAGCCTCGAGATCGGCAAGCCGCCGACCGGCGGCGTCGTGCTGCCGCTCCTGCGCACGTCCGAGGATTGCTGGCGCGACATGCCCGACGTCAACGAACAACCGGATTGGCTGCCGCAGTCGACCGAATCGCGCGGCCCCTTCATCGTCGGCATCGAGTCCAAGTTCTCGCCGCTCGCGCCGCTGCCCGAGATGCGCGCGCTTCCCGAGGGCGCGCGCCCGGAGTGCCGCGTGATCTGCCTGGGCGCGGCCGAAGCATTCAGCAACCTCGCGTTCGACACGAATCGTGACTTGCTCCTCAGCATCTTCAATCACGCCGCTGCGCGGGAGTATCGCGTCAACGTCGTGAAGCGGAACGTCGAACAGCGCCGCATCGATCTCGGTTCCGGAAGCGCGCTCGCGACCGTGCATTGGATCGCCGTCATCGTGATCCCAGGGGCGTGCCTCGTGCTCGGGTTGTTCACGGCCTGGAAGCGGAGACACTGATGCAGCGTTCGACGCTGATTGGGCTGGCGCTCGCCGTACTCGGGCTCATCGCGCTTTTCCTGTGGCAAGACCAGCGCGAGCAATCGCATGCGCGTCACCGCGACTGCCGAATTCGCGGGCTACGACAAGAGCCACAAACCGTCTGACTTCACCCACAT
>JANLUN010000737.1:0-7402 GCA_031363505.1 Planctomycetota bacterium
CGCGCACCTGCTCGAGCACCGCCGGATCGACACCGATGCCCGGCGTGCGGCTGCGGCCGTGCTGACTGCGCAAGTTCGTGTAGCGCGTGATCTGTCGTGCGAGATCCTGCGGCATGTCCGGCGTGTTCACGTACACGTCCAAGTAGCGGCGTCGCTCGATCAAGAGCTCGCTGAGCTCCGCGGCGAGCAGCTTGCGGAACGAGAGCGCGAACTCACCCTTCTCCTTCAGCCGATCGAAGAGCTCGAGCATCTCGTCGCGCAGCGAGAGTCGCGTGCACAGCACGACGTAGTCGCGCAGATCGCGCTCGTCCGCCGTGCCCTCGAGGACCTGCGCGGCGATCCGTCGCGCGAGGTCGGAGATCGCCGGAGAAACGGCTGGGTACGTGGCGCCGAGGCGCTGGATCTCGTCGAGCAAGATCGTCTCGCGCACACCCGCGAAGTCCTCGTCATTCGCGACGCCCTGCTCGTAGCACCACACGTACTGCTCGAGCGCCTCGGTGTAGCGGCCCTGCAACGCGAGCGAGAGCGCGAGGTTCATGCGCGCGATCGGATCGTTCGGCATTGCCTCCTGCGCTCGGCGCGCGAGCTTGTGCGGATTCGCCGCCCCTAGGAGCTCTTCGGCCGCGGCCAGAAACGGCGCGGGTTCGACGAACCCCGACAGACGGCCGAGCTCGAGCCCGCCGGGGTTCAAGAAGAGCAGCGTCGGGTACTCGCGCACTCCGTAACGGCGCGCGAGGAGGAACGCCTTCTCGGCGTCCACTTGAATCGCGATCGTCCTTTCGCCCAGCCAGCGATGGATGCGCTCGTCCTTCCACGTCCGCGTGTCGAGCTTCGTGCACGACGCGGACCACGTCGTGCAGAAGTCGACGAAGAGCGCCTTGCCGTCCTTCGTGGCGGCGTCGCGCGCCTCCGCGAAGCCGAGCTCCTGGAACGGCGACTGCGCGCCGACGAAGCGCGCGCACACGAGTGCGGCGGCGGCGTACGCGATGAGTCGGCGATGCATGGACAATGGAACGGTCGCGCGCCGTCGGCGTTCCGCATCCGGATGGCAACGGGACCGCGGTGGCGAAGATACGTCCGCAGGGCACCCCGCACCAAACGTGCGGTCGACCCATACCTGCATGTACCGACGTTTACGGCCGGATGCTCACGCGCGTCCCGTCGAGCGCGAGCTGGAAAACCCGATCGATGTCGGGTTGCAAGAGCCGCACGCAGCCGTGCGACGCGGGTTGCTCGATCCAGTTCTTGGGAACGTCGCCCGTGAAACCATGGAAGCCGATCCCGGCGCGACCGATGCCGTCCGGGTCGAGCGCGATCCAGTACCCGCCGAGGATGTTGCGCGAATCGTGCGGCGCGATCACCTCGCGCGTCTCCGGATGCGTCCACTCCGGATCGAGCACGCGCTTCGTGACGCGCGTGTCGCCCGTCGGAGTCGGCGAGTTCTCGGCACCGAGTCCCACCGCGAAGTGGGCGATCAGCAGCGGCTGCCGTCGATCAGGCGACGTGCGCCAGATCGACATGCGGTACGTGCTCTTCGTCACGACGATCGAAAGCGACTTGTCCGAGAGATCGAGCACCTTGAGCTCTTGCCCGACACGCAGCTTGCGCTCGTCGTAGCCCTGGTTCAGGTAGCGCAGCAGTCCCGCACCGAATCCGTAGCGCCGCGCGATGTCGCCCGGCAATTCGCCCGTCGCGACGACGTGAACGCGCAGTCCCAGGCGCTCCATCTCCGGCAGACGCTCGGGCCCGAAGAAGGCGCGGCGCACATACGGCTCGAGCGTGTCCCCGAGCACCGCCGCGTCGCGCGGCGCTAGCGTCGAGAGCGTCTTGCTCGCGTGGACGATCAGCGGAACGACGCCCGACGATTCGGCGCGCGCGGCCGCGAAGAGCCGCGTGAGGTCGCCACGGGTGGGGGTGGCCTGGGCCGCGGCCGGCGGTCGGAGCAGGGCGAGGAGGAGGAACGGGAGGAGGAGCGCTCGATTCACCGCCGAAGCATAAGGAAGGAATCGCCGATGCAGAGCCGCCAAATCGGGCCGCCGTGGGGGCCTGATTCCTAGTTGCGCGACGATCATGCCTCCCGCGATCAAGGTCCACGCACCCGCGGACGATACCGGACGGGCGCGAGAAGGCTCTCTTGGGTCCGGTAGAGCGACTGCTCTACCGAAGGAACCAGCCAGCTCGCCTCGGTCACTGACAGGAGTTCGTCTTCATGAGGCTTCAATTCACCGCGCTGCTCATCCCGCTCTCCGCGTTCTGCGCTTGCGCCACAGCTTCACGCGTCGCGCCCTTCCACGAAGACGAGACCGCCTCGAACAAGGTGACCAACTTCACCGTGATCGTCGGCCAGCGCTCGCTCGACAAGGACGACTGGGAGCCGGTGGAGGACCAGTTCGTGTTCGGGATCGAAGTCGATCAGTACGAGCGCGACGAATCGTTTGGTTGGGAAGTCGCGGTGCAGTACTCGGAGGACGACGGCAGCGTGCTCGGAACCGACATCGGCGGCAGCACGACCGAGTTCTCGTTCGGCGTGCGCAAGACGTTCGCGACGTCCGGCCGGATTCACCCGTACATCGGTGCAGGCATCTCGAGCATGCACGCCCAGAGCGACATCACCGGCGCTCCGTCCGACGAGGACAGCGCGATCGGAGGTTACGCACACGGCGGCGTGTACTGGAACCTCGGCCAGAATCTCAACGTGGGTGTCGACGTGCGCACGCTGCAGTTCACCGACATCAACCTCAACGGCGTCGATGCGGATGCGAATTACGTGCAGGGCGCGGTGACGCTGGGTCTCGCGTTCTAGCAAGCGCTAGAGGCTAGAGAGAGATCAACGCAGCCGCGTGTGCTGCGCGCTCGCCCAGTCCCGCCAGGCTGCGTCATCGCTGCTCGACGCGACGGTCTTGTTGGGCGGAACGATATCTCTTCCGGTTTGACGTAGTCCTTCAGGGATCAGGCCGCCGTCTCCAACCGTCCCACGTGGGGACAGGCTCACGACGAATTGCCGCTCGCGTTCCCAGCGTCGCAGAAGATCGACGCGACGTCGGGCGCGCGAGCCGCGTTCAACCGCTGAATCGCCCGATGTAGATCATGTGCACTCGCCCTGCCGCACTCGGGTTCGTGTTGGTGATCGTGAGCACCGAGGCCCGCCCGGGTCGATTGTCGAACTCGGGGTAGAGGAGGAGGCTCGCCGGACGCCGGCGCGGGATGTCGCTCGAGCAGTTGTGGTTGGAGGCACCACCCGCCGCCTGTTCCTCGTTGTCACCGAAGTCCGATTGCGGGAGAAGGTGCCCGGACCGGGTGCAGCGCTCGAAGGGCAGTTCGGCGGTTGTGATGGATCGAATTCGTTCGAGGTAGACCCCGTAGATCGCCGGGTCCTGGATGCTGAAGGATGCCGAACTCGCGTTGCCCCCCTGCATCCGGAACCAGCCGTACTCGTATGGGCCGATGGATTCTCCGGGAGCGTCGTTGGTGGAATTCTTGAGGAAACTGTTGTTGAACGCCCCTGAGATCTGGAGCAACTCCACCTTGTCCCAGCAACGGAAGATGTGCTCGGCCGAGAACCCCTCCTCGTTGTCGTTGAAGATCTGGAAGTCGACGTTCGTATCGAAATTGGTTCCGCCGGAGAGTCCGATGAGGATCAGTTTGCTGGGCAGCTCGCCGATCCGTTGACCCAGGAAGCGTGGCACGAGCAGCTCGCCCGGCGCGCGCTCGTATTCGCTCCCGTTTAGGTCGCGGACGCCGTCGCCGTCGATGTCGGTCAAGGCACCTTGGGCGACCGCGGCCCTGAAATCGAGCGCGTTGACGCCGTAATCGAAGGTGTCTACGCCGTCGATGACGATGATCTGGCCGACGAGCCAATCGAAAGCGACCGGTACGTCGGCGCCGTTGACCGCGAACGCGTACACGTACCCCTGCTGTGTCTGCGGATTGTGGAAGTTCGTGATCGCCGTGAAGGTGTCGTTCGGCGTCAGGTTCTCGAAGCGGTCGAAATCGACGCAGTCGAGGTCGCAGCCGCCGTCGCAGATGTCGGGGACGCCGTTCTCGTTGCAGTCGGGCGCTCCGACCAAGATCTCGCACGCATCGGGAATGCCGTCACTGTCGCAGTCCGGCGCCGGCTCGCAGACATCCGGCACGCCGTTGGGGCTGCAGCTGCCGGGATTGAGACCGTAGTTGTCACGCGCTCCGGCGAGGATCTCGCACGCATCGGGAATGCCGTCGCCATCGCAATCGGCTGCAGGCTCGCACTCGTCGGGCACCCCGTTGGGGCTGCAGCTGGGGGGATTGAGACCGTAATTGTCGGGCGCTCCCTCCAGGATCTCGCACGCATCGGAAAGGTTGTCGTCATCGCAGTTGGGGAGCTGCTCGCACTCGTCTGGGATGCCGTTCAGGTTGCAGTCCGTGGAGGGTCCCCCGAAAATGTCGCACTCGTCGGGGATGCCGTTCTTGTTGCAATCGGGGCCGCCGGTGGGCTCACAGGCGTCCGGCGTCCCGTCGCCATCGCAGTCGTCCACTTCTTCACACCTGTCGGGCACGCCATTGGGCCTGCAGGCGAAGGGTTCGACACCGTAATTGTCGGGCGCGCCGGCCTCGATCTCGCACGCATCGGAAATGCCATCGTCGTCGCAGTCGCCCGACTGCCCGCAGCAGTCGGGGAGCTGCTCGCACTCGTCTGGGATGCCGTTCAGATTGCAGTCCTCGGATGTCCCGTCGCGAATGTCGCACTCGTCGGGGATGTCGTTCGTGTTGCAGTCGTCACTCGTGGGGTTCAAGACGCACAAGCATCCGGCGAGGATGAGATTGGTCTCCAAGGTCACCGCACCGTTACGCGCCAAGGCTCTTCCGTCCAGGATGGTGGTGCCGGTCTTCAGACTGATGCTCGTCAGCGCGAGAATGTTGCCTTGAAACGTCGTGTCGGTATTCAGGACCGCGGAGCTTCCGACCTGCCAGTACACGTTGCAGCTGCTGGCGCCGTTGATCAGCGTAACCATGGAGTTGCTCGCGGTTGTCAGCGCGCTGACGATCTGGAAGACGAACAAGGCGTCGGGATCTCCTTGGCCGTCGAGCGTGAGTGTTCCCGTCAGTTGAGCCGCCGCTGAGTAGCGATACACACCCGGCGTTAGCGTGAGTCCCCCCAGATCCTGTCCGCTCAAGTTCTGGTCGGGTGCCATACTGGCGAGCGCGTTGTAAGCGGTCGTCACATCACTCTGTGCCTGCTGCGCGACCCCATCCGTCACGTGAATCGTGCCTCCGAGCACGAGCCCTCGAGGGAAGCCGGTGATCGAACTTCCTGCCCAGACACCCACATTGCCAAAGACGACGGTCGGGCCCGTGTTGGTCACCGTCGAGCCCGCCAAGACAGCGAAGTCCGTCGCCGTGCCCAGGACGTCGGCCCGCGACGGCCCCTGCAAACTGATCAATAGTGCAAACGTGACGAGAACAGATGAGTTGCGAACCATGTTGGGAATCCTCGTTGCGCGAGCACTGAAGTGCGCGAATCTCGCGTTCGGACCTTCGATCACTGCGTCTGCAGCGTCGAGCCTATTGCTATTTGTCAGATATCGAACCCCACGCACTTGGGGGTTTCGCGGCGGAGAAGTAGGTAGTAATGCTTGGGACTGACCTTGTGTCCAACACAGGTCCAGGCGGCAAGTCAGGGCCGCCTGCGAAGCTGGCCCGACATCGGATCGAAACTCCACGAGCGCGTCTTCTCGAGCTTTTGCATGAGCTCCGCGTTGCGCGGGCCGAGGTCGAGCGCGAGCACGAGATCCGCGCCGGGCTCCGGCGGCAGCAGCGGGAAGCGTTTCGCGGCCCACTGACTCGGGTAGCGCACGAACACGATCCCGGGCTCGAGGTGCGCGTCGTGAACGGGCGCGAACGATCTCTGTCGCAGATCGATCTCCCTGCGTGCTGCTGCGAAGTGATTGTGCAGTAGGAGCGCACTCGACGCGATCGACGCGGCCCACACGCAGCAGGAGAAACGTGCGCCGAGTCGTGCACGCACGAATGCGAGGCCGTGCGCGCTGAGCAGTGCGAGCGCCGGAAGGCCCTCGCTCACGTACAGCGGTCCGACCCACGGAATGCCTTGAAACGGGTGGAGCGCGTAGAAGAAGAGGAGCGATGCGGGGATCGCGCACACGACCCAGCGACGTCGGAGGACCGGTGTCGCGACGATTCCTGCGAGCACGAGGAGCAGCGCCGGACTCCACCCGCACAGCCACGTCGACAGACGCGCGAGGTTGAAGCCCGTGTTGTCGATCGCGCCGAGCACCGTCACGTTGCCAAAGCGGTCTTCCGGCGACGACACCTTGGCGTACATCTCGTACGCGAACTGAAACGGCGAGCCCGTCAGCGTGTCGTTCATCCACAGGAGCGCGACGATTCCAGGCGCCGCGCCCACGATTGCGGCACCGAGCAACGCGAGAGAACGGCGAGGGCGCTCAATTGCGAGCAGCACGACGATCGGCAACGCCACCGCGATCGCCGTGACGGGCCGCGCCGCGAGCGTCACGGAGAAAGCGAACCCGCAGAGCAGCGCCGACGCGCTCGACACCTTGTCGATGGCGACGATCGCGCTCCACACGAGGATCACGCAGAAGGGAATCGTCGTCGTGTGGGAGAGCCACAGGCTCTCGACGCCGATCCAGAGCGGCGAGAGCGCCAAGAACCACGCCGCCCACGCCGGCTTCGCGAGCCGCAATCGTCGCGCGAGATCCCACGTGAGCGCCACCGCGAGCATCGCCAGGAGCCGCGGTAAGAGCTCGGGGAAGCCGACGCGCTCGCCGATCGCGAGCATTGCCGAGTGCGCGGGCGGGTACTTCGAGAACAGCCGACCGTTCGCTTGCGCGATCTGCCGCGCCGGAAAGAAGTCAGCGAGACCCTGCGCGTCGTAAGCGATGTCGCCCCGCGCGAAGAGCCGCGATTGGAACAAGTACGCGTGCTCGTCGTTCGTGATCGGCTCTCGATCGAGCGCGACGCGCGACAGGATCGCGGGTGCGAGCGCGGCGACGAGCATCGCCAAGCCCACGGACAGGCGCTCGCGATTGTGCTCGACGCGCGTCACGTCGGGCGGCACGTCGTTCTTGTTCCCCGACATCCATAGAGCGCACGCGACGACACACAGGCCTGCGCCGATGGAGCGAAAGGCGTCGTCGAGGTCGAGATAGTGCTTCGCGCCCAGCGGCTCACGAGTCGCGACGAAGTACGCGACCTCGGGGTTCAGCGCGACGTACCACGCCGCACAGCAAGCGACCGTGAACCACGGACGCGTCGAGCGAAACCACTTCGCGGTGAGCCAGCCCGCCGCAAGCGCGACGCCGATCGCCACCACGTGCAGCAAGAGACGGCGGCTCTCGAAGTCCGCGGCGAACTCCGTCAACGAGCTCGCGCGCAGCGTGGCGCCCCA
>JANLUN010000762.1:0-1578 GCA_031363505.1 Planctomycetota bacterium
CGCGCACCGCGCTCGATCCGCGAGCGCGACTCCTCGAACCGGCGAGCGAGCGACATGTGCAGCGCGCGCGCGCGCAGCTCGAGCACTTCGCCGCGTCGCTCGAGCATCCACTTCGCGTCGCGCAGCACCGGCGCGCGCGCGACACGCACCAGTCGCTCTTCACGATCGGTGAAGACCCCGTCGATCGCCTGCATCAGGTGATTCGCCGCGCGTTCGAGATCGGATGCGAGCTGCGTGCGATCCGGAAGCACCGTCTGCGCGGCGTCCGTCGGCGTGTGCGCGCGGTGGTCCGCGACGAGATCGGCGAGCGTCACGTCGGTCTCGTGGCCCACGCCGGACACGACGGGCACGCTCGCGGCCCAGATCGCTTGCGCGACGGCGAGCTCGTTGAACGACCACAGGTCCTCGAGCGATCCCCCGCCGCGGCACACGACGATCACGGCGACACCGCTCGCGTCGAGGCGCGCGATCGCCGCTGCGATCTCCCGCGCGGCACTTGGCCCCTGCACGGGCGTGTGCGCGAGTCGCACCGGATACAGCGGCCAGCGCAGCGACCGTGTGCGCAGGAAATCCTGGAACGCCGCTCCGTCGCGGCTCGTGACGACGCCGATGACGCGCGGCATCTTCGGCAGCGGCCTATGGCGGTCGAACCAACCTTTCGCGCGCAGGTCGGCCTTCAGTCGCTCGAGCTCGGCGAGCCGCGCGCCCAGCCCCTTCTCCTCGAGCCGCTCGACGATCAGCGTGTAGCTCCCGCGCGGTCCGTACACGTCGAGACGTCCGTGCGCGATCACCGACTGGCCTTCTTCGATGCGGAACGCGGCGGCGGTCTTCGCTCGGCTCTTCCAGATCGCGCACGCGATCACGGCGTCGATGTCCTTGAGCGTGAAGTACACGTGGCCCGACGCCGCCGGGCGCAATCCGCTGATCTCGCCTTCGACGCGGATCCGGCCGAGGCCTTCGAGGGATCCGCGGATCCGCGCGGTGAGCTCGCTCACCGAGAGAACGCGCGCTTCCTCCGCTTCGACGCGCGAGAAGAGATCGTCCTCCTCGGGTTCGCGCTTGCCGGACGCCGAGGAAGCCATGCGGCCTTTATCTCGGCCCGCGTGCACGCCGTCAACCACGGACGTGCGCTTCGCGCGCTCTCAGTGCGGCGGCGGCGAGAGCCCGGGCACGCCGCGCGACGTCCAAGCGGTCACGTCCGCGCGCGGGAGGAAGATCCGGTAGCGCCCGTCGAGGAACGGCAGTTTGCGATCGCCGCGCAGTTGAGCTCCCGATTCCAAGAGGAGCTGCAGGCCGCGGTCCTCGCGCAGCACCGTCAAGCGATCGGCGAAGAGCTTGCGTTCCAAATGGCCGTCGCGGTCGAGCTGATCGAGCACCACGTCGCAGATCACCGAGCCGCGCACGCCGCCGACGCTCGCCAGGCGCCACCAGCCGCCCACCGCGTCCTCGCGCAGCAGCAGGTTGAGCTCGTTGCGCAGCGACACGAGGTTCCAATGTCCGTCGTCGGGCACCGACGTGCTCGTGGTCGTGCCGAACAGCTCGGGCAGCGCTTCGATCCACGGCGCCGGATCGATGCCG
>JANLUN010000800.1:0-3757 GCA_031363505.1 Planctomycetota bacterium
CGCATCTCGCCGACGCGGTAGTGCTCTGCACGGGCGGCTACGGCAACGTGTTCTATCTGTCGACAAACGCCAAGGGCTGCAACGTCACCGCGACCTGGCGTGCACACCGTAAGGGCGCCCTGTTCGCGAACCCTTGCTACACGCAGATTCATCCGACCTGCATTCCGGTCGCGGGCGACTACCAGTCAAAACTCACGTTGATGAGCGAATCGTTGCGCAACGACGGCCGCGTGTGGGTACCGAAGAAGAAGGAAGACGGGCAGAAGCGCCCGGCTGATATCGCCGAGGCCGATCGCGACTACTACCTCGAGCGCAAGTATCCGAGCTTCGGCAACCTCGTTCCGCGCGACGTCGCGTCACGCAACGCGAAACAGCAGTGCGACGAAGGCAAAGGAGTCGGCCCGTCCGCCACCGCCGTGTATCTCGACTTCCGTGACGCCGTCTTGCGCGACGGAATGCCAGCGATCCGCGCGCGGTACGGCAACCTCTTTCAGATGTACGAGCGCATCACGGCGGAAGATCCCTACACGACGCCGATGCGGATCTATCCCGCAGTGCACTACACGATGGGTGGACTGTGGGTCGACTACAACCTCGAGAGCACGATCCCGGGTCTGTTCGTCCTCGGAGAAGCCAACTTCTCGGACCACGGCGCCAATCGATTGGGCGCGAGCGCGCTGATGCAAGGACTCGCCGACGGTTACTTCGTCGTGCCCGCGACGATCGCGTCGCACTTGGCGGGCCGCCGACTGGGTGCCGTTTCCACCGATGATCCCGCGTTTCGCGAAGCCGAAGCTCAGCTGGTGGAGCGCACGCGAAGGCTGCTCTCCATCCAGGGCCGGCGCAGCGCGGACAGCATTCATCGCGAGCTCGGTCTCGTGGTGTGGAATCAATGCGGGATGTCGCGCAACGCCGCCGGACTGCGGAACGCGCTGGAGCGCGTTCGGAATCTACGATCGGAGTTCTGGGAAAACGTGCGCGTCGTCGGCGAGAACGAATCGCTCAATCAGAGCCTCGAGTATGCGGGTCGAGTGGCGGACTTCCTCGAGTTCGGCGAGCTCCTCGTCCACGACGCGCTCCATCGCGAAGAATCGTGCGGCGGTCACTTCCGCGAGGAACACCAAACGCCTGAGAACGAGGCGCAGCGCGATGACGCGGGCTTCTCGTATGTCGCGGCCTTCGAGTTCCAAGGCGTCGGGAAGCCTGAGCAGCTCCACAAGGAGCCGCTGACGTTCGAGGTCGTGAAACCCAGCACGCGGAGCTACAAATGAGCCTCCCCCACTCCGACGACTCGAGCGGTCGGATGAAGATCTCGCTTTCGATTTGGCGCCAGAAGAGTGCGACGGCCGCTGGCGAATTCGAGAACTACCACATGGACGACGTATCGCCGGACATGTCGTTCCTCGAGATGCTCGATCTGCTCAATGAGGGGCTCATCACGAGCGGGCGCGAACCCGTCGCCTTCGACAGCGATTGCCGCGAAGGCATCTGCGGTGCCTGCAGCCTCGTCATCAACGGCCAGGCGCACGGTCCGGAAACCGAGACCGCCAGCTGTCAGCTACACATGCGCCGCTTCCGCAACGGCGACACGATCACGATCGAGCCGTTCCGCGCGAATGCGTTTCCGCTCGTGCGCGACCTCGTCGTCGACAGAAGTGCGTTCGATCGCATCATGCACGCCGGCGGATTCGTTTCGGTGAACACGGGTGCGGCTCCCGAAGCGAACGCGCTGCTCGTGCCCAAGCCGAACGCAGAGTCCGCGATGGACGCGGCCGCCTGCATCGGATGCGGCGCGTGCGTGGCCGCTTGCCCGAATGCGTCGGCCATGTTGTTCGTCGCCGCCAAGATTTCCCATCTCGCGTTGCTCCCGCAGGGAGCGCCGGAACGAACGCGCCGAGCGCGCGCGATGGTCGATGCGATGGACTCCGAAGGCTTCGGCAACTGCACGAACCACTTCGAATGCTCCGCTGCTTGCCCGAAGGGCATCTCCGTTTCGAACATCGCGCGCATGAACCGTGAGTTCTTGAAGTCAGCGCTGCAGGGTTCCAACGAGCGCGAGGACTAGCGCGCCGCCGATCCGCGGCGCTCGCCGCTCCAAGTGCGGTTTCCGGGCGACCACCGGCGTGGATTGCTGGTCTCCGGCCACATTTGCTTGGACCTGCCATCGATCACACGCAGCCGGCAGCCGGAACCACGTCGGCGCGCGCTCAGACGCAAGTGGCCGGCGCGTTCACGCAGCGACTCGTGCGTCGAAAGCATTGGATGGCTCGCTCCACAGACTTATCCGCCCCGCCATCCGCGATCGAAAGGACTGCGAGTCGCCGATCGAATCCAAGCACCGCCTCGCACACGGCGTCCACGCCTGCGCCGGTGGTTCCGCGGACGAGCGCGATGTCGGCTGGACCAAACCGCGCGAGGCCTTCGAGAGCCCCCTCTCCGTCGACGGCCTCGATGGCGTGCCATCCGAACGACTCGAAGCTGCGTGCGATCCCGACCCTGCGGCGGCGGTCACCACAGAGCACGATCACCCGGCCGGCTCGACCTGACTCCCGTGCGTTCGGTAGCACGATACGGGCCGACGTGCCGACGCCCAATCGGCTCTCGAACTCCATTCGTCCTCGCAGCGCGAGGACACACTCCGCCATGCTCGAAGT
This sequence comes from Planctomycetota bacterium, assembly GCA_031363505.1. Classification (GTDB taxonomy): domain Bacteria; phylum Planctomycetota; class UBA1135; order UBA1135; genus JANLUN01. The sequence goes on from JANLUN010000800.1 coordinate 2,655, forward strand.
TCCGAATCCCGTGCCAGATCCCCCACTCTGTCCGCATCGCAGCAAGCGCTGGAGATCGCTCTCGGACATTCCGCGACCACGATCGCTGACCCACAGCTCGTACTCAGTATCGCCCTGCGCGCGTGCGCGAATCTCCACTTCACCTCCGTCCGGCGACGCCTCGATGGCGTTCAACACCAGATTCCGCACGACCCGCGCGATCGAAGGAGCATCCGTATGGACAGTCAGATCGTCCGCGCAGTCGATCGACATACGCACACGGTCGCTGCGACCGGAGATCGACGCAGCCGCGGACGCCTCTCGAATCAGCAGCGAGCGTAACACGACCGAATCGAGTGACGAGACGCGTCGGCCGACATGGAGAGCGCGTTCGCAAAGAGTGCTTGCATCACGCACGCTCGTCATCAGTTCGTCGACCACGCGCCCGACGCGGGATTCGGCCGGGAGTTCTCCGAGCATCTCGGCCTTCAGACCGATGATCTGAAACGCGTGCCGCATGTCGTGGATCCAAGCGCCAGCGTTGCGAGCGAGCGCATCCAATCGCGACCGCTCGCGATCTGGCTCGAGACATCGTGTGACTTCGGCGAGATGAATCAGTGCGGATGCGAGTGCGGCCACGTCGGATTCTCTGGCCGTGCCGACATCCGTGCACTCGAGCCACAACACGGCCAGACCGCCCCGCGGCAAGCGCGGACGGCATACGATCCACTCTCTCGGCGTCCCTCTGTCAGCACATCGCCCCGATCGGTTGAGCGAGGCCGTGCTGATGCGAATCATTCGTCCCTCACCGAGTTGGTTCACGCGAGACCAGTCCAGTTCGTGAGCGACGCGCGCGCTTGCGATCCCCCGGCTCGTCGCCGAAACACGGCGATCGAGGACGATCGCCGCCGATCCCGGAGCGCGCCACCCTCCGCGCTCGGCTCGAATCAGCTCGAGTCCGACGGCCAGTACGAACTCAAACGAACTCGAGCGCGAGTGCTCAATTGAGCGACTATCCGCCCGCTGGCCCTGAACTGCCGGGCCGGGGGTGGATAAACGTGCGATTGCACGGAGCAGGTGGAGCAGGTCATCGGCCGGATCGCTGGATTCGCTCACCGCCACAG
>JANLUN010000803.1:0-4114 GCA_031363505.1 Planctomycetota bacterium
GGTCAGCGTTGATCGCGATGGGTGGGCGAACTTTGGGTTTGTGAAGATGCCGGACTATCGCTGGGGCATCTTTCTCAACCCGCGGGAGGAGGGGCGCACCATCGGATTTGGCGACCATCTGGGTCAGCCTGTTTGGCAACAAGTGCCGGGTGAGTATCGGAACTGGTTGCGACGACTGATCGTCACGCAGGCGGATACCGAGCCGGCTTCGGTGGAGCAGCAGCGGCTACTCGGTCACACGGCGCCTTCGCTCTACGACCTGCGGAACCTGTTTCAGGTGAACGTCGAAGAAGGACGTCACTTGTGGGCCATGGTGTATCTGCTGCACACGTATTTTGGCCGCGATGGGCGTGAAGAGGCGGACGAGCTGCTGCAGCGCCGCTCCGGCAACCCCGATCACCCGCGCATCCTCGGCACGTTCAACGAGCCGTGCGAGGAGTGGCTCTCGTTCTTCTGTTTCGCGATGTTCACGGACCGCGACGGCAAGTTCCAGCTGCTTGCGCTCGCCGAATCGGGCTTCGATCCGCTCGCGCGGACATGCAGGTTCATGCTCACCGAAGAGGCGCACCACATGTTCGTGGGTCAAACGGGCGTCGCGCGCGTCATCGAGCGCACGTGCAACGTGATGAAGGCGCATCCGGGCAAGAACGTGCGCGAGTACGGCGCGATCCCGCTCGAGACGATCCAGAAGTGGATCAGCTTCTGGGTTTCGTCGAGCACGGACCTCTACGGTGCGGAAGTCTCGAGCAACTCGGCGAACTTCTTCAGCGCCGGTCTCAAAGGCCGCGCGTACGAGGAGAAGCAAGCCGAGCACACGGCGCTCGATCAGACGTACACGACGCACAAACTGATCGAAGGTCGACTGGTCGACGAGGTCGTGCCGCTGCGCAACGCGATGAACGAGGTGCTCCGCGACGAATACGTCAAGGACAACATCAAGGGCATCGAGTACTGGAACCGAGTCTGCGAGAAGAACGGCATCGAGTTCCGCTTCCGTCTCCCCCACCGGCGCTTCAACCGCAAGATCGGCGAGTACGCCGCGGGACGCTTCGACCTCGACGGCAATCCCATCGACGAGGCGACGTGGAATCGCAACGTCGACGCGTGGCTCCCGACGCCCGAGGAACGCGCGTTCGTGAAGTCCTTGATGAAGCCGTGCTACGAACCCGGCAAGATGGCGAGCTGGATCGCCCCCCCGCCGAAGGGCATCAACGATCTGCCGGTCGATCACGAGTACGTGAAGCTCTAACCGGCTCCTCGCTCCACGCCGCATTCGCGCCGCATGAAATCGCACGTCGACGTCGCGCTCGTCCACGAGCAGAACCGGCGTTTCCACGACGAAGTGGAGGCCCAGCTCTACGACCAGCGCATGGGCATCGACCACGGTGCCGACGCGACGGCAAGGATGCTGGCGGAACTCGAGGACGTTCTCGGCGAGAAGCTCCCGAGCGGCGGAACCGTCGTCGACGTCGGCTCGGGCACGGGTCACGTCGCGGTGAAGCTCGCGCTCACCGGCCGCTTTGGACGCGTCATCGCCGCCGACATCAGCCCGAAGATGCTCGAGCAAGCGCGCGCCAGTGCTACCGCGAACGGCTGCCGCATCGAGACCGTCGAGACCGACATGGTGCGCCTTCCGTTCGACGACGCGTCGGTCGATCTCGTCGTCGGTTGCGCGGTGCTCCACCATCTGCCCGATCCCATCGCGTTCATGCCCGAAGTGCGGCGCATCCTGAAGCCCGGCGCGCCGTGCGTGTTCATCGGCGATCCGTCGACGTGGGGCAATCGCATCATCGACGTGCTCAAGTTCCCGCTGATCGCGCTCGGCCGCGTGTACAAGCGCGTCACCGGCAAGCCGCCGTCGAAGTGGCTCTCCGATCACATCGACGTCCACACGTTCTCCGTGCAAGACATCACGCCGCTCACGGAGGGCTTCGAACGCGTGCGCATCCGGCCCGAGGGATTCCTCGAGCCGATGCTCGACTCCGGTTACCTGACGATGGTGCGCGAGTTCCTCGGGTTCGTGCCGGGCATGATCCCGCTCACCAACGGCGTGCGCTGGACGTGCCGAAAGCTCGACACCGCGGTGCTCAACCGCATGATGCCGTCCAACGTCCTCATGTGCATGAAGTTCTCCGCGGTGAGTCCAGGAGAACGCAAGAGCGCCAACCGATCGACGGACGGTCGCCGGACGTGACGGGAACTTTCCTCTCGCCGCCTGAAGGCTGACATGCACGACGAGCCTCGCCTCTTGTTCGTCACGGAGAAGTTCCCCTACCCCCTCGACGACGGCGGCCAGATCCGAACGTTCCACGTGCTGCGCGAGCTCGCGCACGAGTTCGCCGTCACGCTGATCGGCCTCGAGCCGCCCGCGCTCGCCGACATCGAGCCCGTGCGCAAGCTCGGCGTCGACGTGCGCGTGTTTCCTCGTCGCCGGCCGCGCTGGGCCGGCCCGTGGTACGCGACCCAGGCACTCTTCACGCGCGAGCCATACCCGCTGCGCAAGAACTACTCGAGCGCGATGTTCGACACCGTGCGCACGGAGATCGCGTCGGGCAGCGTCGCGTTCGTGCACTTCAATCACATCGACGCCGCGCAGTACGTCGAACACTTGGGCGGACTCGCGCGGCGCGTGCGCACGGTGTTCGACACGCACAACGTGCTGACGACGACGTACGAGCGCCTCGTCGAGACGGCGTCCAATCCGCTGCGGCGCGCGTTCTGTTGGATTCAATGGAACAAGATGCACCGCTACGAGCCGGACGTGATGCGCAAAGTCGATCGCGTGCTCGCGTGCTCGGAAGTCGAGCGCGAGTGGCTGCGCACGCGCGGCATCGATCACTCGATGCTCGTGCCGAACGGGGTCGATACCGAGCGCTTCGCGCCGCGCGAACGCGCTCGCAAGACCGCGGCCGGCGGAGTCGACGCGTGCTCGATCGTGTTCACCGGTGGGATGGACTACTTCCCCAACGAGGACGGCGTCCGCTGGTTCATCACGTCCGTCGTGCCGGAGCTCGAGAGGGTGCTGCCGACGTTTAAACTGACGGTCGTCGGAAAGAACCCATCGTCGAAGCTCACGTCGCTCGCGCGTCCGGGCCGGATCGAGTTCACGGGCCGCGTTGAGGATGTACGGCCGTACACGGCGGCTGCCGACGTGTTCATCGTCCCGCTGAGAATCGGCGGCGGAACGAGACTCAAGATCCTCGAAGCCCAGTCGATGTCGATCCCGGTCGTTTCGACGCGCGTGGGCGCCGAGGGAATCTCGGTAACCGATGGCCGCGACATCTTGCTCGCGGACGAGCCGGCGGAGATGGCGAGCGCGATCGCGTCGCTGGCGCGGTCACCGGAGCGAGCGCGCGCGATCGCGGAGGCCGGCCGCGCGCTCGTGCTCGAACGCTACGACTGGAAACGTGTCACGGCCGGTCTCGTCGAGTACTACCGCGCGCAGTGAAGGCGGGAGCTGCCTGGATTGGGCTGCGTCCTGCGGCGTAGTCTCTCTCCGCAATGACGAAGCCGCGCACCGATCGCAATCGCCGCAGGACGCTCCCACGCGTATTGGTGTGGCTCGCCGGCGTCGGCCTTCTGCTCGTGCTCGCCGTGTCGCTGGCGCGCACGCGCATCCTTGGATTCGCGCTCGACAAGCTCGCCGGGAGCGGCGGCTTCGAGCTCGCGATCGAGCGCATCGACTCTCCGTCGTGGAACGTACTCGAATTCCACGGCGTCCAGTTCGCACCCAGCGACCACAGCGACGCGCTGCGGTCGATCGCGATCGAGAGGCTTCATGTTGACTTCTCGCTCACGGACCTTGTGACGGACGGCCTCGCGGGGTTGCGGCGCATCGACGGCAACGGCCTTCAGGTGCGCGTCGACCTCACGGGGCCATCGAATCCGAATCCGTCGAGCCCGTCCGTGTTCGACGTGCTCGGCGACATCGCGAAGCTCCTGCCCGAGAGTGCAGTCGAGCGAGCTTCCCTCGAGCTCGTCACGCCGGCGGTCGGAGTCGTGCGCGCCGAGAACGGCGTCCTGCGCGTGCGGGACGGCCGGCTCGAGTTCGGCACGCCGATCATCGCCTTGGGCGGACGCGCGGACGCCCAGCTCGCGCGCGCCGACGGACGAC
>JANLUN010000004.1:0-1761 GCA_031363505.1 Planctomycetota bacterium
ACCCGCCGGGCCGGGCTGTTGCTCGGTTCCGAACGACCCGACAACCGCGAAGCGTTTCTGCCGCTTCAACAACGCGTACCGCGTCAACCAGGGCGAGTTCGCCGGCACGTCGCTGGACGGTGCCCGTTTCTGGCTCGCCGGCGACCTCGGCGGCGACTTCTCCAAAGGGGAGATGAACTGGTGCGTGCTGAGCTTCGATCCGTCGGTGACGCGGGCGCAGCGTGACGGCATCACGGCCATCCTCGGCAACGTCTATCCCGTGAAGTGGGAGTCGTTCACGGTCGGCAAGGACGCGCCGATCGAGTGGACCGCGACGCGCGATCGTGCGCACGCCAAGCTCGACGGTGGGCGCACGGCCGAGGTCGTGCTCGTGAAAAATCAGGGCATGAGCGACGATCCGATCGTCATCCACAACCTCAAGTACTGGGGCGTGCCGCGCAATGACGGCTTCGTGCTGATGGCGAACGAAGTCGAGGCCTACCGAGTCGGCGAAAAGCCTTTCGAGTTCAAAGGCACGAACGGCTTCATGATCACGTTCGACATCGCGTCGAAGGACACGCTCGCGAAGGGCGCGTACTGATCTCGCTGCGCGACGCTCCATTCTAGGAGTCGCGATGTCCCCCGCCAGCGTCGCTCACACGAGCTCGATGTGCAGGCTCCTCGCGTACACGAGAAACAGAATGCCGAGGATCGCCGCGTGCACGAGAATGGACGGGAGTCCGATCGGCAGCACGCGCGCCGCCGCGTGCGTCCGTGCAACGCTCTTCGCGGTCAACTGTTCGACGATGAAGTAGAGCCCGCCGAGCACGCCCAGCGTGACGGCCATCACGAACAGGACTTTGCCCGCGCCTGGCAGGTTCGACGCGATCACGCGCCCGGACAGCCAGTCTTTCAGGAGGCCGACCACCAGCACGGCCTCGACCGCGATCCATCGTCGATGAGAGAAGAGCCCTGCTCGTCGTTTCGCCATGCGGAGAGTCTAGAGCCTCGGCGTCGCACGTTCTCGCAGCGCTTGCTCGTTCGACAGCTCCCTGCATACACTCGCGCGCCTCCGCACGACAAAGCTCCATGCGCGTTCCTCGCATACCGTCGAGTCGTCTCTGCGCGTGGGTCCTGTGCACCGTGTCGGCCTTCGCGAGCGTGCGCGGCACGTTCGATCCGGCGCGCGACCTCGACGGTTTCGAGGCGCTGTTCACGTCGGAGTTGAACGATCTCTATCCGATCGAGAAGTACTCCGATCTCCTAGGGACCGAGCTCTCCGATGCCGCGATCCAGAAGCTGCGTGAGCAATGGGCAAAGGAGAAGGCGACGGGCGACCTCGAAGCAGCGCGCCTGCGCGCGGATCCGAGACTGCTCCAGATGCACGTCCTGCGGCGCGGGATCCGCGAGCACAAGTACCTCTCGAAGATCGTGCTCGAAGAACGCGCGGAATACGCACCGTGCCCCTTGTTCATCCAGCAGCCCGTCAACGCGAACGAGCGCTACGTCGCCGAGACCGCGGCGACGTACTCGGCTTGGCTCGCGAAATCGCTCGAGCTCTTCGATGCACGCTACGTGAAGCCGCTCGCGCTCGAGCGGCGCAAAGAGCTCCCCCTGCTCCCGGTCGTGATCCTCGCCAGTACCGGCGACTTCCGAAACTTCTCGAACCAACCGACGCGCGACGCTCTCTTCGACGACAAGCTGCACGTCGTCGTCGGACACGGAGACGCGTTCGGGGTCGAGACATCCCCCATCGACGCGCGCGTGCGGCTCCTGTATTCC
>JANLUN010000024.1:0-7838 GCA_031363505.1 Planctomycetota bacterium
TCGGAACGATTCCGGATCCGCAAGGTCACCACGAATCGGGTTGCTCGAACGCTCCGTCGTTCGGCGTCAACATCGGTTCGATCCTGACCACGAGCGGCTCCTCGAACCCGTTCGTGGGTGAGAGCGTCGTCCTGTCCTGCCAGGTCGACTTCGTCACGCCGTTCCAAGCTCCGCTTGGTCTGTGCGTCAAGGGCAACGCCCGTCTCGAGAACGGCTCGTTCCCGGCCAACAACGACGGCGCGCGTTGCGTCGACGGCGGCCTGGTTCGCTTCGGCTCTCACTTCGTCGGTGCCAACGGCAACGCTCCCGGCTTCTGGTCCTACCCGACGACTGTCGGTTCGGAAACGATCCCGGTCTCGATCCGTGGCGCGTCCTCGAACGGTCAAACGTCGTGGTACCAAGTGTTCCACCGGAACACGCCGAACTCGTTCTGCTTCTCCGACTCGCTCGCGGGAACGAACTGGTCGAACGGCATGATCATCAAGTGGGGAGCTCCGTGATCAGCGCAAGCTGACCCACAAGCTCTGAGTTAGAAAGATGGCGCCGCACATGCGGCGCCATCTTTTTTCATTTCAACTCATGTCTCGAACGGGGCACGAGCGCGAGCTTCAGTGTGAATAGACACTCGCGCAGCCCGAGTCGGTGAACCAATGCGGTTGGAGTGCGAGTCTGGTCGGCGACTCTCGCGAATCGGCACGATCCTCCCGCATGCTTGGAAGTTCTGACTCGAATCCACAGTGCCAGCGAGCCGTCGCTGGCCGCCATGAACTCGGTCGCGTCCGAGTGCGCGGCGGATCTCGAGCATTCGACCGGGCGCGCCCTTTCCGCCGGAGTTCGAGCGTTCCGCGCCCCGCGCGTGTTCCTCGACCCTCGATCGCGTCCGGGGCGCCGGACGAATCAGCGTCGGTCGAGCTCCCGCTCGAGAGCGTCCACCTGCGGGGTCGCGGGGAAGCGTTGCTTCAACTCCGCGATTTGACGGCGCGCTTCGTCCGCGCGGTTCGAGTCGACGAGACTACGCACGAGCCCGCCCCAGGCACTCCAGTACCAGCCCTCGCGGTCGGGCTCCGGCCGCGCGTCGAGCGCAACGCGGAACGACTCCACGGCTTCCGTAGCGCGTCCCAGGGCCTGCAGTACCGTGCCCGCTCCCACGGCGCAATTGAACCGCAACTCCGGATCGGGCCGAAGCTCGAGTCCGCGACGAAACGCGCCCAGCGCCTCTTCCAAGAGTCGCGCGGCGTCCTGCGGGGCGCCGCGCGAGCGTGTGACCTGGTCGGCCTCTCCCCAGCGAGCGCGGCCGAGTAGGAACTGGGCTTCCGGCGATGTGGGTGTTGCGCGCGCAATTCGCTCTGCGACGGCGGCGGCCTCTCTAGGGCCGCGCTCCTCGAGCTCGACATAGAAGAGTCCGCGTAATGCGGGCATGCTCGCCGGATCCAGTGCGAGGGCGCGCTCGAAGCTCTCTCGGGCCTCCGTTTTTCGACCGAGTGCGACGAGCGCGAGCCCCAAGTCTTGGTGTGCGAACACGAAGCGTGGGTTCTGCGCGATCGCGTCGCGAAATAGCTCGGCGGCGCGGGTCGGATTGTCGTGATGCGCCTCGAATACGCCGAGTTGCCACAGTCCGCTCGCGTCGGATCGGTCGATCGCCGCCGGCAGGTTGCGGACGAATAGGACGCCGGCGAGCCCAAGGAGCGCGATCCACGCGACGCTCGCACGCCGGCGCGCGCGCCACGCATCGACGGCGTAGATGCACGTGTGGGCGCCGAACACGAGGAGCACCGGGATGAGCGGCACGCGGTAGCGTGAGCACACGAAGAACGCGATCACGCTCGCGGCGTACACCGGCCCGAAACCCCACAGGGGAAAGATGCGGCGCGCGTTCCGCCACGAGAGGACGAACCCGAGCACGCCGAGCGGAGCCGCGAAGCCGAAACCGAGCGGAAGCCAGCGCAGGACCGGGCCGAAGCGGTACGCGAAGAAGCGCTCGTCGGCGTTGTTTCCGAGCTCGTAGTCGGTCCAGAACAGTCGCAGCTTCCACAGCAAGAGCTGGAACGCGTGCGTTGGCGAATCGAGCAGGAAGCGCAGCGCGCGCTGCGTGTAATGCCGCGACACCTCCGACGGCTTGAGTGCTCGGCCTTCCGCGACTTCAGCCTGCTGGATCGCGTCGTAGTAGCCGCCCCACCAATCCGGGCGCGTACCGGGAACGATCGCGGTGCTGCCGTCGGATTGTGGATTGTTCCCGATCCACAGGTTCACTCCCGCTTGCGAGCTGATGAGCACGCGATCGCCGCCGACGGTCCAGTTGTAGATCGTGACAGGCGCGATCGACGCCGCGATCGCCACGAGCAAGATCGCAGCCGGCGCGAACGTGCGTGCGCTGCGCGGCCGGCCGGTCCAGACGAGCCACAACGCGACGAGCGGCACGAAGATCAGCACGTTGGGCCGCACGAGCGCAGCCACGCCCCAAGCGACTCCCGCAAGGGCGGCGGCCGACGCCGAACGTCGTTCGTGGAGTCGCAGCGAGAGGTAGATCGCCGCCAGATACGTCGGCACCTCGAGCGCCGGGAGCTGGAGCTCGCCGTCGAAATAGATCAGCAGCCAATAGCATGATGTGAAGAGCGCGGCCAAGAGTCCGACGCGTCTGTCGAACGCGCGCGCACCAACCAAGTACACGAGCGCCACCGACAGCGTCCCGAGCAGCGCCTGCACGAGCCTGGGAATCAAAAGGTCCGGTCCGCAGATCTTGAACACGACGCCGAGGAACCACGGATACAGCGGCGCGCGAAAGAACGGCCCTGGTTGGAAGTCCCGACCTGCCGCCCACGCCTCTGCCCATTGCACGTGGTACAGCGCGTCCATCTGCGGCGTTGCGAAGTAGGGGTTCGCGCGCGCTTGAAAGACGTAGACGATCCGAAGTGTCAGCGCGATGAGGACGATGATCGCGAGGCACACGCGCGCACGCGCAGGGCGGATGTCGCGCTCAGGGTCGCGCGTCGGGTCCGTGGCCGGAACCGCAGCGCTCGACGACGTCGCGTACACCTTCATCGGATCGCGCGTCGGCTCACGGAACTTCTCCAGCGCCGGCGCTCATCGGGTGGACATGCTCGGCCGCAGACGGACTTCACTTTGGTGGGGCGGGAGACTGTCCGGATTGGATGTAACCGAGCCCGCGCAGTCTCTCGAGCTCTTCCGCCGACACGGGCGCGTTCAGAGGGGGCTCGCGTCGGCGCTGTTCCGCGCGTGCAAGCTCCGTGTCGAGCGCAAGCTTGAAATCGTCCGTCCGGGCTCGCTCGGCGGTGGCGAGATCGTGCTCTTCGTCGGCGTCGTGAGCCCATCGATACAGCTCGAGTCGATCGGACACGCCGTCGTGCGGAGGCGTGTGGATCAGCTTGAAGTCGCCCGCGCGCAAGCTGCCGAGCGGCTGTCCCCAAAAGTTGCCGTACGCGACGAGCGTCGATGGCTCGAGCGTGGCACCACGGAGCAACGGAGACAAGTCGCGACCGCGAAAGCGGGGCGATGGTTCGATTCCGAGGAGTGCGCACAGTGTGGGCGCGACGTCCATGTGGCCGACGGAGAGCGGGATCGCGATCGGCGCAATTCGCGACGTCTGGCGCACGATCAGAGGAACTGCGATGAGCTCGTCGTACAGCGCATGGCCGTGCTCGTAGCCCCCGTGATCGAGGAACTCTTCGCCGTGGTCGGCGGTCAATACGACGAGCGTCGACGCATCGAGTCCGCGTTCGCCGAGGCCCGCGAGAAGCACTCCGATCTCCGCATCGGTGTACGCGACCTCGCCGTCGTAGAGCGCCTCGGCGCGTTCGATGTCGAGCGGGCGAAATTGAATTTCGCCGCGTCGGTACGCGACGATCTGCTCGCGCGTTCCGAACGTGAACCCGTCGGATTCTGCATCCTGAGGCTTGGCGAACTGGCGCCGAAAAGGCTGCGGCGGCGCGTACTCCGCGTGCGGATCGAAGTAGTGCACGAACAAGAAGAACGGCTTTTTCGGGCGCGAATCGAGCCACCGCAGTGCGGCACGAGTCGTGTCGCCCGCATTCCGCATGTCGCGGTTGTTGTTGGAGAACTTGTCGTCGACGTGGCGGAAGCCCTGCATCAGGCCGAACGTCTTCGAAAGGAAGTCGACGTTCACGATCGCCGCGGTCGAGTAACCCGCCGAGTCCAGGCGCTCGGCGATCGTCTCGACGGACTCGGGCAGCGCACGGAAGTCATCCGTCAGGCTGCCACCTGCGCCGTGCTCTGGCGGAAGGAGCGAGCTGAAGAGCGACGCGAACGCAGGCAGCGTCCACGGAGCGTGCGAGAAGGCGTGCTCGAAGCGCGCGCCCTCACTCGCGAGTCGATCGATGTTCGGAGTGATCCCGCGCGTTCCGCCGTAGCAGCCCAACTTGTCCGCGCGCAACGTGTCGATCGCGATGACGAGCACGTTCGGCCGGTCGGTGTCGTGCGACACGGACTCGCGCGATTCGGAAGCGGGTGAGCACGCACCCAGTGCGATCGCCCCGAGCGTGCTGACGAGCAGCATTCGACAGACGTCCCGCAGTCGTTCCTCGAGGGCCATTGCAGGTCAGGGGACGCTAGCACACGCGCACACGAGGGTCTATCCGGTGTGAACTCGCTGAGCGCGTCGCGCGGCGGTGCAGTACGCGGTGTGGCGAGCGCGGTTGGCGTGCGCGACCGCGTGCCAAGGCATGGCGGCGCGCGTTGGCGACGGCGCGATGCGAGTCACTCACGGAACGCGTGATAGAAACGCACGTGGCGCCCACTCGGGCGCCACGTGATCGACGCGCGACGCATTCCGCGCCGCGCGATCTGACTTGCGGATCAGTTCCAGGTGATCTGGTACGCGCTCGACCAGTTCGCCGTGGCGGCGTTGCAGAAGCCGACGACCGAGTTGCGGTAGAAAATCTGGTAGAAGCGCGTCTGTCCGCTGCCGACGGTCGTTCCGCTCACAGTGGACAGCGGAGTCGGCTGCGAAACGTTCGGATACGTCGAAACGCCGCTGACCGGATACTGCGATCCGAAGCGCGTGATCGTGCCGTCCAAGCACAGGACACCGTCCGCGTTCGCAACGCCCGACGGGTTGTTGCCGGTACCGACGACGAACAAGCAGAAGCCAGCCGGCGTTTGACCCGAACCGGTCAACACCACGGTGTCGTTCGGGCTCACGGTGCCTTCACCGGTGATCTTAGCGCCGTTCGCGTTGAACGAGTTCGCGCACCCGGCGTCCGAACCACCGCTGGGATTCGGAACGGTGTTCGGCAGCGCGCACGGGCAAGCGGTCGGCAGCGAACCGTCGCCGAAGCAGAAGCCGGTGCCCGGCGGATCGGCGTTTTCGATGCGCGAAACCTCACCCGTGTTCATCTCGCAGACGTACATCTCGCCGCTCGCGTCCTCTCCGAACGAAGCCACGCCGGACAACGCGCCGAGCTGGCTCGTGCGTTCGATGAATCCCGTAACGACACCCGCGACGAGTTTGAACGACCACGAACGGCCGGTGCAGAAGTCGCCGTAGAAGTACGTGCCTTGCAACCCTGCGATCGATGAACCGCGGTAGACGTAGCCACCGGTGATCGAGCAATTGCCGCCCGCGTGGCTGTACTCCTGAACCGGAATCTCGAGCGTCGCGCCCGAGGTGTCGCAGGTGCAACCCGATAGTCCCGTGCAGTGATTGCCTTCCATGCAGCGCCAGCCGTAGTTCTCACCACCGGTGCTCGCCGCAGGCGTGAAGTTGATCTCTTCCCAGGCGTTCTGACCGACGTCAGCAATCCAAAGGTCTCCGGTCGATCGGTCGAACGAGTAGCGCCAAGGATTCCGCACGCCCATCGCCCACTTGAAGCCGCCCAGCGGGTTGACCGGTTGGTACGGCGCCGCGATGTCGACGTCGAAGCGCAGCATCTTGCCGAGGTCGGTCGAAACCGACTGGGCGTTTCCGCCCGCGACGTGTCCGGTGCCCGTGTCGTTGGAATTGCCGCCGTCACCCAGACCGAGGTACAGCTTCCCGTCAGGTCCGAATTGGATGCAGCCGCCGTTGTGGTTCGATTGCGGCTGGGCGAGCGGGCCGTAGATGATCACGGCGCTCGCCGCATCACCGACGTCCGGGTTGCCGCTGACCGTGTACCGCGCGACGACGGACGAGCCGGCGTTGTCCGTGTAGCTCACGAAGAAGAAGCCGTTCGACGCGTAGTTCGGGTGGAAGGCCATCCCGAGCAGTCCGCGTTCCGAGGCCACGCTATTGACGAGCGGGTCGATGTTCAGAAACGGCGTACCCAGGGTGTTGCCCCCAGTGAAGATCTTGATGATGCCCGCCTTCTCCATGACGAACAGGCGCGCGGTGTCGCCGGGCGGCGCGCAAACGTAGATCGGCTGTGTGAATCCGTTCTCGACGAGTGTCAACTTGACCGCCTGAGCTGAGGCGATTTGGGTCAGTGCGAACGCGCACGACACCGCCGTCAGGGTGCAGGTTGTGATGAGGTTCCGACGCATCGGCGTTGCCTTTTAGCTGGGGACTGGGGAGAAAACGAAGCTGCCTATCACTCGGCGCGCGAAAGTCTGCCTTCGCTCGAGAAAAACCCGCATCCAATGATCAACGCGGCTTCCAATATTGTCAAGGCGACCTGCCGTTTGTAGGGACGTATTCACACGAATCAGGGTTCCCGTCGAGCCGCGCTCGAGTCACAGACCGCTAGCGACGCCGGCCCCAGAGTGTGTCTCGGAAAAAGGTTCCCACAAAAATCACGGAGTCGAGCGAAGGGCGCGTCTCGCACGCCCCGGAAGCCCCGCAAGAGTGACTCACGTCAGGGAGTCGCGCACGCGTCGAGAAGTCCGCGGTACGAACCGTGGCTTGCCAGCCATCGCGCTCGCATACCCCGGCACCGCATCGAGCAACGCCTCCTCCGCACGAATGCGGCGCACGAGAACGGGCGTGTGGAGGAGCGTCAACACGATCCACGCACGCCATGCACCGACAGCGAGAGGGATCGCGCTGAACTCGATCAGCACCGCGGCGTAGTTGGGGTGCCGGATCCAGCGGTACGGTCCGCGCGTCACGACGCCCACGTTGGGATCGACCAGCGCGCGCGCGTTCCACGCGCGTCCGAGTGCGCCGAGCGTCCAATAACGTAGCGCTTGAGCGCTCACGAAGAGCGCCGTGCACGACCAGAAGATCCAGCGATGGATCGCGCCGTCGGCCAACTCGCCTCGTCGGAGCGCGAAGAACTCGAGCGCTGGCAAGACTATGAGCGCCGCGTGGACCGCAATCATCGCGAACCAATCGAACGTCGTGCCTGCGGCGCGGACTCCGCTGCTGCGCGCGCTGGCGCGGATGTTCCGGCGCGACCAGACGAGCTCGACGATTCGTTGGAGCGCGACGATCGCGAGCAGCACGGCGAACAGCGCTGCGAAGTCGTTCACGTGGCTGGTTCTACGTATTCCGGAGCCAGTGCGACACTTCGCACGCGTCGTCCGATTCGACGCATGGTCGATGTCATTCCTCGCGCGGCGCGAATCACTTGTCCTTGAACAGCCCGCCGACGTCCTTGAGGGTCTTCTTCGCGTCGCCGAGCCCGCTGCCCAGATCCTTCAGCATTCCTTCGGCCTGGTCGCCGAGAACCTTTTCGAGTCCTTCCAACTGACCGCCGAGATCCTTCAGCAAGTCGTCGGGAAACACGTTGCGCCCGGCCTTCAGCGAACTCGAGAGGAGCGCTTCGATCACGGCGCGCGTCAACTTCGCGACGATCTCTCCCGTGCTCCCGCGAGAGTTGAAATCCTTCAACACGATCTCGGGCACCTCGACCTGGTACGAGCCCGCGGCGCCCGCGATGCCCGAGAGG
>JANLUN010000047.1:0-2477 GCA_031363505.1 Planctomycetota bacterium
GGAGTTTCGCGAGCGGCGTCGACTTCGCCGTGCGCGGCGCCGCGTTCGTCAGCGCGTGCAGGCCCGTGTCGAAGCGCCTTCCCGCGCGCTTGTAGTAGGAGTTCAGTCCGCCGACGTGCGCGTGACGTTCGAGCACGACGACCTTGCGCTCGAACTGCGCGAGACGTATCCCCGCAGCGAGGCCGGAGAAGCCGGCCCCGAGCACGATCGCGTCGTAGCGGGACGAGGACACGGGGTGTGCGCCGGCGCGCGGCGCGGCTCTAGACGCCGACCTTGAGCGACTTGCCCGCGAGCTTGGGCCCGAGGTACGCGACGCAGCCGTCGAGCGTGGCGAGCTCCTTGTACTCCTCTTCGGGGATCTGCACGCCGTAGCGCTTGCGCAGCTCCATCACGATGTCGAGGAAGTCCATCGAGTCGAGCTCGATCTGCTCTCGCAGTCGCACGTCGGTCGCGAGCGCAGAGAGATCCTCGTCGGGCGCGATGGTGTGGATGATGTCCTTGATGGCTTCGATGATCTCTTCGCGGTTCATGTTCGTGGAAGGGGGGCGGACTTCGGGTTTCTGACGATGACGGCCGAGTTGATGCCGAGCATGCCGAACGAGAGGTTCAAGATGTGGTCGACGCGCCCGAGGCGCGCCGGCGTGTTCATCACGAGGTTGCGCACTTCGCACGCCGGATCGAGGTGGTCGACGTTGATCGTGGGATGCACGAAGCCGTCGTCGAACGACGGCAGGTTGCCGGCCAGCTCCAGTGCGCCCGCGGCGCCCATCGCGTGACCGATGTAGCTCTTCGTGTTGTTGACGTGCGTGCGCGCCGAGTCGCCGAATACGGCGCGCAGCGCTTCGCATTCCTGCTGATCTCCCATGGGAGTCGCCGTCGCGTGGCTGCTCGCGATGTCGATTTCGCCCGCTTCGAGTCCCGCGCGAGCGAGCGCGCCACGCATGCACTCGTTCTGGCGCTCGGCCAGCGGGAGCACGAAGTCGGCGGCGTCCGAGTTCACGAAGTGACCGACGACCTCCGCCACGATGCGCGCGCCGCGCGCGAGCGCGTCGTCGAGCCGCTCGAGCAGGTACAGGCAGCCGCCTTCCGCCACGACGATGCCGTTGCGGTCGCGATCGAACGGACGCGACGCCTTCGTGGGATCGGCGTGACTCGCGAGCGCGCCCTGCGCCCGGAAGCTCGCGAAGATGCCGAACGTGTGGATCGATTCGGACACGCCGCCGCCGAGCGCGAGGTCCACTTCACCCATCTGCAGCATCTGCATGCCATGGATGAGGCCGAGGTTTCCGGCGGCGCACGCGGCACCGATCGCGTACGCAGGACCCGTGCTCGCGAGGTTGAGCGACACTTCGCCGGCAGGATTGTTCGCGACCGTGCGCGGGTTGTGGTGGTGCGACCAGTACGAAAGGTCGAACTGATACTGCGCGACTTCGTGGATCTGGTTCTCGGTTTCGACGTTGCCGTGCTCGGTCGTGCCGACGTAGACGCCGAGGCGCGAACGATCGATCGAAGCGAGGTCGATGCCGCCGTCGTTCAGCGCCTCGTTCGCGCACCAGATCGCGATCGAGCCCGCGCGCGTTCCGCGGCGCAGCTCCTTGCGCTTCTGGTGTCGCAGCGGATCGAAGTGGCACACGCCCGCGAGCGTCTCGCCGACGTGACGGATCTGCCAACGCTCGACGCCCGATACGCCCGCGAGGAGGTTCCTGCGGAACTCGGGCAGCGAATCGCCGTTCGGGCTCGTGAGCCCGACCCCGGTGATCACGACGCGCGGGAGTTCAGGCCTGCGCGCGATTCGCATGGTCCTCGTCGTCTTCGTCGTCGTCCGACATGTCGGCCAGGAGCGCGTTCGCAAGACCCGGATCGTGGGCGCCGCGGCTCGCCGCGAGGCGCGTCGGCACTTTCATCCCGACCTTCAGCGCGGTGTTCACGGCACGCGAGAGGATGCTCTCGCTGTCGCCGAGCGCGCGCTCGACCGAGCTGAACACGAGCTGCATCACCGCTTCGGCGATCTCGAGCGAGCTGATGATCGAACGCAGCGAGAACACGCGCGGATCTTTCTCTCCGTATCGACTGCGCACGTAGCCCAGCGTGCTCTGCGCGGTCTGCTTGAACTTGCCGAACACGACTTGCTCGCGCCGACGGAACACGGTGGCGACGATCGACAGCGTGTTGCCGACCGGCGAATGAAGGTGGCAGCGTCGCGTCGTGTCGAACTCCGAGCGGATCGCGCCCCAATTCGTGAGCTCGTTGATGGACGTACTGGTCGCACCTTGCGACAGCCCGAGCTCGTCCGAGATCTCGCGTGAGCTCAGCGGTTGTCCCGCGAGCACGAGCAGTCCCCAGACGCGTCCGTGCACGCGTTTGAATCCAAACGTCTTGAAGAAGAGCTCGAAGCTCGGGAGTTCGGCGAACAAGGGCTCGTCGAGTCCTTGGAACTCAGTAATGGGGGCGGGCGCGGTCTTGGAAGCCATGTCGGA
>JANLUN010000052.1:0-3856 GCA_031363505.1 Planctomycetota bacterium
CAAAGCGCCCGTCGTGGTAGTAGCCGCGCGCACCGTGCGTGAACAGCCCGCGCAGCGGCGCAGTCCGGTAGCGCTCGTCCGGCGAGCGCATCGCCTGGAAGTCGTCGATGCCGATCTCGTCCGCGGTGTGCATGTTCCAACCCGGCTCGGTGTACAGCGGCGGCACGTGACATTCCGCGCAGCGAGCGGATCCGCGGAAGAGATCGCCGCCGTTCGTCGCCGCGACTGCGTCAAAGGTCCCGGCGGGCGGGACGGGAGTCGGAAGTGCGAGCTGGTAGAAGTGCAGCGCCGCGAGCTTCGGCGTGATCCTGTCATCCGTCGTCGTGATGCTCCCGGTCCGCGCCGCTGATGCGATGGGGAACTTGGCGACGTCTTGCAGCCGCGGATCGTAGAAGGTGCCTTGCCCGTGCATCTCCACGTTCGCGACGAACGCGTTCCAGTACGTCGCGGAGCCCCAGCCGGTCCACGTGTGCATGTTCACGCCCGCCAAACCGAACGCAGGCGGGATCAACGTCGCGGCGGTGCCGCCGCCGGGACCGAAGGCCTTGCCGTCTAGGAACAGTTGCGCATCGAATTTTCCAGGTCCCCAGGCTGCGAGCGCAGCTCGCACCGTCGCTTCGTCCGTTCCGAGCAGCGTCGCGACGGGCGCGAGGTTCGGCGCCATTCCGATGATCGCTCCGACGTTGAGATCCTGATTCGGCCAGCCGTCGCGCCGCCGCCCCATGCTAGGTTGGAACGAATCGTCGACGGTGCTGTGGCACAGCGCGCACTGAATGCCGACCGAGACGAGCTCGTCGCTCGCGTTGAAGAAGCCCTTCACGCCGATGACCGAGTTGCGCCTGAGGAGCTCGAGCGTGTTCGCGGGATCGTCGAGATCGACAAGTCCTCGCGTGATCGAATCGCGTAGCGCGGCGCCGAGCGCATCGCTGTCCACCCTCAGGCCCACCGCGAGCGCTTGCGCCGGACTCAGCCCGGCGCCGACTCCGCCGTTGGCAGCACCGGCGATCGCGTCGTGCAAGCCGAGCGTGCCGCCCCAGAACGCCTCGTCCCCGAAGGTGTCGAAACGAAACGTCTCGCGGCCTTCGTTGATCATCGCGGTCGCGTTCGCGGCCGTCGCATCGGTCGACGCGGAGCCGCCGCCCGAATTGTCGTCGTTGCCTCCGAAGACGTCGTTGCACCCCGTCGCGGCGAGCGAGATTGCGATGAACAACGGTACGAAAACACGGAAGTGCCGATCGATCATGATGACTCCCCTCGCGACATGGCGGCGCACTCCACAGTCCCCGTGGAGCTAAGAAGTCCTGCTCGTAGGACCGCGCGCGCCCGTGCTCAGCGAGATGAGCCTGGATTGTCAGCCGGCGAAGTAAGTAGCGCTCGACGAGGGCGCGTGGTCGAACCCCGATCTCGGACCAGGCTCGGCCAGCCGCTCGTCTCCAGATCCCACTGTCGCGTGGTCGATCTTTGTCCCAGCAGGGGACTCATCCGAGCGAAGCTCGCTCGGCGTCCGGCGGTGGCGCTTCGAGAAGAAGCCCGCGCCGGGAGGGGGGCGCGATGGAATCCGTCAGCAATTACAGTTGGATCGTTGCTTCACGCGCGTGCATTGCGTGCGCCGTTTCGCTCGTCGCAAGTTGCAGCGGCGGCGGAAGCGGTGGTGGAAGCGCGCCCGCCGTGAGCGTCTCGTTCGCGACGTCAGGCGTCACGCTTCCCGAGGGCGGCGCGGCGACGAACGTGCAGGTCGTGCTGCACACGTCGCTGGTGGCGACCACCGACATCACTTCGGTCACGGTCTTCGACCGTGCCACGGGGACCGCAGCTTCGGGCTCCGACTACGCGGCGTTCGCGCCGCAAGTCGTGAGCTTTCCCGCGGCATCGGTCGACGGCGCGACTCAGAGCGTCGCGTTCGCCGCCACCAACGACATGTCCGTCGATGGCGCGAGTGAGACGGCGAAGCTCGGCCTCATGAATCCGGTCGGCGGTGCAGCTCAAGGGCTGACGACGTTCACCGCGACCATCACCGACATCCACACGGCGACGATCAGCTTCTCAGCCCCCGCGAGCACGCTGCCGGACGAGAGCACCGGAGCGCGAATCGTCACGGTCACACTCGACCTTCCCGTCGGCGTGTCGCTCGGCGCCGCAGTACGCGCGAACGTCTCGGATGCGGGCGGCGGATCGGCGACAGCGGGCGTGGACTACGCGGCGCTCGCCACGCAACAGGTGACTTTCGCTGCCGGTAGCGCCGACGGTGCGAGCACGAACGTCAACGTGCAGGTGCTCGACGACGCCACGATCGAAGCCGACGAGACGGTGCGGCTCGGACTCTCGGCCGCGTCCTCTGGATCCGCGGTCGGCGCGCCCAGTCTGCATCAGATCACGATTCCGGACGATGACACGCCGACCGGCGCGGCGTTGCTCGCGAGCGCGGGAGCGACCGGCGTCGAGAATGCGCTCGCGTACGACGAGCTCGTCGACCTGGGCTCGCAAACGGTCGGGGCGGGTCCGAACGCGGGCACGCGGATACGCGTGATCAACGCCGGGGGCGCGTCCATGGACCTCGGCGCTCCGCGGCTCACGGGAACGAACCCGAGCGACTTCAGCGTCACGTTGGAAGCGGCTCCCACTCCATTCGCGAGTTTCGCGGGAGACCTGCCGCCGGACGCGCTGTCGCCGCTCCTCCCGTCGACGAAGACGAGCGGGCCGGGCGTAGCGCTCGCGCTCGACTCGACGCGATTGACGGCTCTCGCGACGCAGTCGAGTGCAACCATTCCGGACTTCCCTGTGCCCGGAGTCGGCACGGTGACGCTCGCGCTGCGCCGCATGCCGCTCCCGATCGCATCGGACTCCGTGCTGCGTGTCGATGGATTCGAAGTCGCCGGCGGAATCGCGTCGGTGCTCGGCGATCTGTCGCTGTGGACCGGGAGCGCCGTCGAGCTGTCCGGCTCGCGCATCTTCCTGGCGCTATCGAGCGACGGAACGCGCGGTCAGTTGATGCTTCCGGACTCGCCCGAAAGCGTCGTACATCTCACAGGCGAAGCCGGCGATCCGACGCGCCTGCGGGTAGTGCGCGGCGACCCGCTCGGTACGGACGGGTCGAGCGCGGGTTCCTTCTATTGTGAGGATCCGATCGCAGTCCCGGGCGGTGAGCTCCCTGCAGCCGCAGCGATCGAAGGACTCACGTCGCCCGGTGCGGAGCCGCTGACGGTCGTCGACTGCCGGCTGGCGATCGAGACCGACACGCAGCTCTACGCGAAGTTCGGATCGACGAATGCGCTGACCACGTACGTCACGCAGCTCATCGCCGCCGTCAGCGCACAGTACTTCGAGGACGTGCAAGCGACGCTGTCGATCGCGTACTTGGGCGTGTACACGGCAGGGTCGGATCCGTGGACTTCGCAGGACTCGGGCGGAAACTCGACCGCGCTCCTCAATGAGTTCGTGGCAGCGTGGGCGCCGAGCAACTGGCCGGCGCAGGCGAATCTCGCGCACTTCATCTCGGGGGCGAACCTCGGCGGCGGAGTCGCCTATCTCAACGCGCTGTGCAGCACGAGCTTCGGCTTCGGTGTCAGCGGCAACATCGCGGGAACGATCAATTGGAGCGGCTGGACCGGCGCGCCCGGCAACTTCACGTGGGACTTCGTCGTCGTCGCGCACGAGATCGGGCACAACTTCGGCTCGAACCACACGCACTCGTATTGTCCGCCGCTCGATCAGTGCTCCACCAACTGCACCGGTCCGACGGTGTGCTCGCAAGGCACGATCATGAGCTACTGCCACACGTGCGGCGGCATGGACAGCATCGACCTCGAGTTCCATCCTGTGACGGCCAACATCATGCGCCAGGCGGTCAACGCGAGCC
>JANLUN010000083.1:0-10782 GCA_031363505.1 Planctomycetota bacterium
ATGTCGGGCGTCGCGGCGCCGGTGTAGATCGCGCGATCTTCACGCGCGAGGGCTCTCGGAATGAGCTCTCGTAGTGCGCGTTCAGCGAGCGAGCGTGCGGAGCGACGCGCAAACCGCAGTGTAGGTGTCACGCGTGACACCGCACTCGGATTTCATCCAACGACCGCACGACCTGCGCGTCCATCCGCAGCGATCGACGATTGCGGCGATGGTCGAGTGCCGTAGAATGCGCACGGTCCCTAACCGTGAGGTCTCTATGCGCATCGTCAGTCGTTCGAGCTTCGCTTCCCTGTCGCTCGTCGCCGTTCTCGCGTCGCCTGCGCTCGCGCAGCTGACCGTGACCTCGACGAGCCCGGTGCGTCACACCCTCACGGCGGCCCCCAATGCGTCGATCGTGATCGACTTCGACCGGCCGCTCAACCTCTCGACCGTGCCGCCGGTCGCCGCGAGCGTCACGGTCTTCGGCGCGTACTCGGGTGTCATGCCCGGCAAGTTCACGCTCGAGAATGCGAACGCCACGCTCCGGTTTCGGCCGACGCGGTCGTTCTTCGCCGGCGAGCGCGTGATCGTCTCCATGCGCGACACGATTCAGGGCGCGGACGCGAGCACGATCCAAGCCGGTGGATACGCGTACCAGTTCTACGTCGACTCCGAAGCTGCGCCGGCCACGTTGACTCCGAAGCTGCGCCGGCCACGTTCACCGTGATCGACACGATCGACATGCGCGACACACCGTCGACCTCCGTGCGCGTGTACGGCGGCAGCGCGCACGACTTCAACGGCGACGACTACATCGACATCGCGTGCATCAACGAGGACGTCTCCGACTTCCGTATCCTCTTGAATCGCGCGGACGGGACGGGGCTCTACCACCCGTTCCTCACGCCGACGAACTCCGTCGGCTCGACGCCGAGCCCGAACGACGCCGCCGACATGAACGGCGACGGCATCACGGACGTCGTCACGTGCAACGTGATCGGCAACAGCGTGTCGATCGCGTTCGGCAATGGCGATGGGACGTTCGGCGCGAGCGCGACCTACGCCATGGGCAGCGGTCCGCACGGCATCGCCGTGTTTGATGCCGACGGCGACGGCGATCTCGACGTGGCGACAGCCAACACGGGTTCGAACAACGTGTCGCTCCGGTTGAACAACGGCTTCGGAGTGCTGTTCCCGGCCACGACGTTCGAAGGCGGCGGCAACGGCGAATACGCGCTCGGCACAGCCGACATGAACAACGACGGGATGTTCGACCTTGTCGTCGGTTGCTTTGCGAGCAATCAGGCGATCGTGCATCTCTCGAACGGGAACGGCACGTTCAGCGCGCAGCCCGCGCAAAACTGCGGCGGCAACGCGTGGATGCTGATGTGCGGCGACATGAACGGCGACGGGAACATGGACGTCACGATGGCGAACAGCTTCTCCGCCAACGGCGCGATTCTCCTCGGAAACGGCGCGGGAGGACTGGCCGCGCCGCAGACCGTCGCGATGTCATCGTCCGTCGTCGCGACCGACCTCGGCGACATCGACGGCGACGGCGATCTCGACTGGGTGCTGTCGGACTTCGGCGGCGCGATCTGGCGGCTCTTCAAGAACAACGGCAGCGGCGTCATGACGCCCGACCAGACGTGGCCCGCGCCCTCCAACGCATCGTGCTGTGGGTTTGTCGACATCGACAACGACCACGACATCGACCTCACCTTCTTCGACGAGGTCTCCGACGTCGTCATCCTGCGCCGCAACGGTCCGAGCTACCAAACGACCTTCTGCTACGGCGACGGCCTCGCGACGCCGTGCCCCTGCGCGAACTCCGGCGAGATCGGTCACGGCTGCGAGAACTCGTTCACGACGGGCGGAGCGCTGCTCACGTCGTCGGGCAATGCGAAGGTGTCAGCGGACACGTTGAAACTCTGGGTGTCGAACATCACGCCGGCGAGCATCGCGCTCTTCTTCCAAGGCGACGCGCAAGCGAACGGCGGGCTCGGTTCTCCGTCAGGCGACGGCATCCTGTGCTCCAGCGGACAGATCATTCGACTGGGAGTTCGAAACGGGTCGAACGGCTTGGCGACGCTCGGCTTCGGAAACCTGGGCGACCTGCCCATCCACACGGGCGGAGTCGTTCCGGTCGGCGGTGGAACGCGCTACTACCAAGCGTGGTATCGCAACACGCAGACGTACTGCACGAGCGCGACCTACAACGATTCGAACGGGCTGCAGATCGTGTGGGCGCCGTAGCGCGCGCTACTTCCCGATCAGGAAGTGCGCAACGTCGGCTTCGCGCATCGCGTACTCGCGTCCCTCGACGCGCATCTTCCCGGCGGCTTTGATCGCGGCTTCGGTCTTGTGCTGCACGAGGTCGTCGATCGAGTACACCTCGGCGCGGATGTAGCCCTTCTCGAAGTCGGAGTGGATCACTCCCGCCGCGGTCGGTCCGGTGTCGCCCTTGTGGATCGTCCACGCGCGGATCTCTTTCGGGCCGGCCGTGAAGAAGGTCTGCAGCCCGAGCAGGTCGTACGCCTTGCGGATCAAGCGATTGAGCCCCGGCTCCTTCAAGCCGAGATCGGCAAGAAACGGCGTGCGCTCGTCGAGCGGCATCTTCATGAGCTCGCCCTCGATGTCGCCGCACAGCGCGACGAGTTCCGCGCCCGTCGCAGCCGCGTGCTTGCGCACGATGTCGACCATCTCCGACTTGCCTTCGAGATCGTCGTCGCCGACGTTCGCGACGTAGAGCACCGGCTTCATCGTGATCAGGAAGAGCGGCTTCAGCGCTTCCAGCTCGGCCTTCGTCCACGAAAGACCGAGCAGCTTCTGGCCCTCTTCGAGCGCGTTCTTCGCGCGTTCGTACGCGGCCTTGGCGACGATCGCATCCTTTTCGCCGGCCTTGGCTTTCTTCGCGACGCGATCGAGGTTGCGCGTCACGGTCTCGAGGTCCGCGAGCCCGAGCTCGATCTCGATCACCTCGATGTCGCGCTGCGGATCGACCGATCCCGACACGTGGATGACGTCGCCCTTCGTGAAGCAGCGCACGACGTGGAGGATCGCGTCGCACTCCTTGATCGTGCCGAGGAACTTGTTGCCGAGGCCTTCGCCCTTCGACGCGCCCGCGACGAGACCGGCGATGTCGACGATCTTCAGCGAGGCGGGAATGATCCGCTCGGTCTCGATGCACTTGTGGATGACCTCGAGCCGGTCATCGGGCACGTCGACGATGCCGACGTTGGGCTCGATCGTGCAGAACGGGTCGTTCGCACTCTCCGCGCCGGCCGCGGTGATCGCGTTAAAAATGGTGGACTTGCCGACGTTGGGCAGTCCGACGATTCCGCAGGCGACGCTCATGGAGGGGACGGGAGTGCGCTCGACGTGCTCGGGACAGCGAAGCGACGAAAATCGCCCGCCTGTCCGGCCCGTTCGAAGGGCGAGCATTCTAGCGAGCGCGCTCGCCCCCGCCAGGATCGATCGCGGCTCAGTTGCCGCGCGCACGCGTGCCGACCGGCAGCGAGACGCGCGCGACGAGGAAATCGACCGCGCGCAGAGCGTCCTCACGCATGTGTCCGACCTCGGCGACCAGCGGACGGTCGAGCGATCGCGCGATCGAGGGTGCGGACAGCTGCTCCCATGCTCGGCGCACGAGAGTCTCGGCGGAAACGTGCACGACCGTCCGCTGGACGCCCGCCGCTTCGCCGCTCGCGACGGTCGGTCCGGACGGGACCGTCGCTCCCCGCGATTGCCACGCGAGCCACGCGATCAAGCACGACGCCGCGAGCGCGAGCCACAGCGTCTGCGTTGCGCGGGGCGTGAGGCGCGTGCGTGCCGAGTCCGATCCGGGCCGCGGCAGTGAGTCGATCGACGCGAGGATTCGTCCGCGCAGCTCCGGCGACGGCGCGCGTCGCCAATCGCGAGCTGACTCGGACAGTGCGGCATCGACGCGCTCGAGCCGTTCACGCGCATGTCGATCGAAAAGCGGATTCACGTCGATTCTCCAGTCAGCGGCTCGCGCCGCGCACCGCCGTCGGTGCTCGCCGCCGTGCGGCTGTCCCTATGTTCGGCCGGGTCCAGGTGCTGCGCAAGCTTCGTGCGCGCGCGGAAAAGGAGCACGCGCACACCGACGGCACTCTTGCCCAGCACGCGCGCAACTTCTTCGAGCGGCAGATCCTCGGCGTAGCGGAGCCACAGCGCGGAGCATTGCTCGCTCGAAAGGTGCCGCTCCGCGATCGACCAGATTTGCGCGCGGTCCTCGCGCGCAACCAGGCCGACCGAGGGATCCGACACGACGGAGAGCTCGTCGAGTTCGCTCGCTCCGTTCGCGCGCACGCGCGTCCGGCGCCGCTCGCTCGCCGCGATGCGCCGGCCGAGCGTGAAGAGCCACGTCGAGAAACGCCATTCGCTGCGGTAGCGGTCGAGCTTCAGCCACGCGCGCAAGAAGGTCTCTTGAACAAGCTCCTCCGCTTCGGCGCGACTGTTCGCGCGCAGCGCGAGGAAGTGGAAGAGCGGCGCTTCGTACCGTTCGACGAGCTCCCCGAAAGCCGCGCGGGAGCCGGCCTGCGCCTGCAGGGCGAGCTCCCGGGGATCGGATGACGCGGGGTGCGCGGAGAACGGGCTCTGGAATTGCACGCGGGGACGGTGGAGAAGTGAGTCGGGATCGTCGCCAGTCGCGCGTTATTTCTCGTCGCCGTTGCGGATCTTCTTCTCGTGCCGCTTCTTCTTCTCGTGGCGTGATCCGTCGCCGTGCGTGTCGTCGGCGTCCGCGGCATCGATTGCGCGCACGAGCGCGACGAGCTCCTGGACGTTGTAGCGGAAGCTGGCGTGCATGTGCGTGCCGTCTGCCGTGAACGACAGGGCGCTGAGCACGGGCTGGATCTTGGGACCGATCGACGGATCGCTCGCCGCCAAGCCGAGCAGCGCGGCGCCGCCTTGAAGAACCTGCTGTACGCGCAGCGCTTCATCGTTCGTCGCAGTGCGGATCCAGAGGTCCGCGTAGAGGGCGCGACTCGACTCGCCGATCTCGAACGTCCACGCCTGTGCGAGCTTCGCGATCGCGGAGGCCGGCGGGATGTCGGCGAGACGCGCCATCGGCTCGCACGCGGCGGCGAACGCGATCGCACCCGGACCCGGAGACGCGGAGAAGTTCGGCTTCACCACCGTCGCGAGGCTCGGGGCGGTTCCTTCGAGCACCTCGACGCACTCGACGAGCGCTTCGGGCTTGCCCCCGATCACCGCGAGACGATCGGCGCTGCCCGCGATCGGCAGGATGTAGCCGAATTGATTCCCATCGCCCTCATCGTCGTTCCAGACGTGCAGCGTGCGCGCTCCGACTTGCAGCGTGTGATAGCCCTCTTCGCGCTGGAAGCACGTGAGCGCCGCGTCGACCTTCGCGTTGACGACGATGACGCCGACGGTGTTTTCGTCGGACTCGCTCGTGCTGAAAAACGTGACCGACTTCACGTCGGTCATCGGGTTCAAGCCGCACAGCTCGTCGATGTCGTCGAGGCCGATCTCGAAGTCCTCGCCCATTTCGGTTTTCAGTGTCGTGAAGAGCTCCGAGGCCATCAGCCGTTCCACGTCGACGTGAGCGAGCCAACGCGCGCCCGCGGGCACGCGACTTTTCGCCAAGACATCGGAGCGCGACTCTGGCGCGAGGAGGACGAGACCGGCGAGGACGAGGGAGAGCTTTCTCATGAGGGCACCTTCTTGTGGGAGGTCGAGTATGGCCCCTCGTACGGCGCGCCGGGGGGTGCCGTTACGGGACGTGCCACGAAAGTCGGCGGAGATTACTCGTCGCCTTCCGCGCCGGCGTAGCCCGTGTTGCGCAGCCGCTGGATCTCCTCCGGCGTCTGTCCCTGCGCGGGCCCCGTGGGCGCGATCGCCTTCAATCGCTCGTGGCGCGCTGCGAGCCATGCGCGCAGATCGCGCACGGCGTCCGGATTCGAGCCCGCGACATCGACGCGCTCGGCCGCGGCGACCGAGACGTCGAAAAGACGGTCGTCGGCGCGGCCAGCCGCGATGAGTTTCCATCCTTCGCGCGCAAACGCCTTGGCCTCGCGTTCTCCCCACAGGATCCCCTCCGACAGAGCTTCGCGCGGCTGCGTCGGTAAGCCGTCGAGGAGCGGCAACAGGCTCTCGCCGTCGAGATCGCGCGGCGGCGGCAGGCCCATCAGCTCGAGCACGGTCGGGAACACGTCCACCGTGCGAACGCGCGAGTCGATGTGAGCGCCGCCGTTCAATCGGGGCGGAAAGACGATCGCGAGCGGCACGTGCAGGAGCTCCGCATGGAGCGCGTGGCCGTGTTCGAAACCGCCGTGCTCCCAGAACTCCTCGCCGTGATCGGAGTGAAACACGATCAGTGTGCGCGCGGCCTCGCCCGACTTGTCGAGCGCGTCGAGCAAGCGGCCGATCTGCGCGTCGGCTAACGCGATCTCGCCGTCGTAGAGATCGCTGATCTGCTTCTTCGTCTCGTCGCTGACGGGTCCGGCGCGCAGAGCCGCGAGATCCGGCGGCCAGCCCTGGATCGAGTCGACCGAGCGACCCGCGAACTTCTCGTCGTACGGCGCGGGCGGCGCGTACGGTCCATGGGGATCCATGAGGTGCAAGAACACGAACCAGCGGCTCTGCGAGTGCGCCTCTATCCAGCGCTCCGCCAAATCGACGCCCGACGCCGCGTTGAATTGATACGACGTGTACTGCTGGAAGCCGCGATCGATGCGGCGCGACGGATCGAGGAACGGATTGTTGTAGAACGCCGCCGTCTTCCATCCGGCGTCAGCCAGCGTTTTGGCAAGCGTTGGGATGTCCGTTCGCAACGTCTCGCTGAGCTTCTGCCCTTTGCCCTGCGCGATCTCATCCTTCCCCCACAGCGCTTCGCGTCCCGTCACAACTCCCGCGCGGTGCGACGCGGGATAGAGGCCGGTGAAGAGCGAGCCGTACGACGGCAGTGTCCACGGCGCGGAGGAGATCGCGTTTTCGAACAGCGCACCGCGCGCAACCAATCGGTCGATGTTCGGCGACGTGCCGCGCGAGTAGCCGTAGCAACCGAGTCGATCGGCGCGCAGCGTGTCGATCGAGATCACGAGCAGGTTCGAGCCTTCCGGACGCTCGGTCGTGATCTCGGGGACGGTCCAACATGCAAGCAGCTGGGTCGGCGAGATCGAGACCCCCGGCGCGGGCTCGACCTCCGCCGAGAAAACGAGCCGCGCGTCCCCTGCGCCGTCGAGCTTCGCCGGAAGACGAAACGTGTGCCAACTCGCCGCGGCGTTGGCCAGCGACGAGCTCGCATCGACGGTGAAAACGCTCGTGTCTCCCGACCGGAGCTCGAGCGAGTACTTCACTTGCGCGTCCGGTAGCGCCGCGGACGGCTCGGTCGGAACGATCGTGAACGCCGTCGCGATCCCGACGCTTCCGCGTTCCACGATCGGCAACTCGAACGAAGTCTTGCCGTAGGCCGGGAGGGTCAAAGCATCGCGCACGTCGGACGTGATGCGCGACTCCATGCGCCGCGAGCGCTGCATCTCGACCACGACGTCCTCGTGCTCGCCGGGCGGCGTCACGCGGACGCGCTCCTGCCGGTAAGTCGTGTGCGGTTTGTCGCGCAGCACGTACCGACCGAGCTGAACGAGCGCGAGCACGACGACGAACACAAAGACGATCTTGAGGACGCGCGGCACGAGAGAAAGCCTACATCACCGCTTGCGGTAGAGTCCCACGCGGCCGGCCCGGTCGCGATCGACGTACACGTACTCTCCGCCGGTCTCGACGGTGCGCCCGCCACCGTCCATCAGTGTCACCGGCGCGAAGATCCATTCCGGCCAAGTCGCGGGCTCGCCTTCGAACGCGAACTCCCGCGACGAGATCCCCGCGTCGAGCAACCGAAAGACCGGACTCTTGTCGCCGTACGTCCACACGCGCTCGCCGGGCTTCATGTGCTCCTTCAGGTACGCGGTCATGTGCTCGTCGACGTGGCGCGGCTCGAGCAGGACACCGGGATCGGCCATGTACAGGTAGCGGTTGAACATCGGCTGGTCGAGCGGACCGAAGAGGCTGATCCATGACATGAGCGCGAGGTGCAAGAGCATCGCGAAAGGCAGCACCCCGGCGAAACGTTTCAGCCCGCGCGCGGTGAGATCGGCGCCGACCGACACGAGTCCTTCCGCCGCGAGCCACGCCACCAGAATCACGAGCGGCAGATAGATCCGCACGAGGAACGGATCCTGGTAGAGGAAGAAAAGCAGCGCGCACGCGCCGACATTCTGTATCGCGAGGTAGCCGACGAACCCGCGTGCCTCGCGCCAGACCGCGACGGCGCCGAACGCCGCGGCCGCGAGCACGGGCCACGTGAGCAGACGGTCCATGCGCTGCTTCACAAAGAGGAACTCGATCGATTGCTGGCGCAGCTCCCAATAGGGAGTCTTGTCCGCGCGAAACCAGTGCTCCTCTGCGAAGTCGCTGAAGAAGTACACGCCGATCGTGAAGAGCCCGACGGGGATCGCACTCGCGACGAACACCCGCGTCGCACGCGAGCGCAGCACGGCTCCGATTCCTCGCGGCCGATCGACGAGCCTGTGCGCGAACAGGAAGCACAGACCCGTGCACACCACGAACGGCGCGATCATCTCGTGGTAACCCCACGCGAGGATGCTCGCGATCGTCATCCCGATCCCGAGCTTCGTCGCGCTCGCACGATCTTCGTCAGGCGTGTGCGCGAGCAGCTTCCAAGCGAGCGCCGAGTACACGAGCAAGAAGAACGTGCATCCGATCACGCCCCATCCCGTCCGGCTGTACCACACGTGCACTGGGAGCACGGCGAGGATCGCCGCCGCGAAGAGCGCCTGTCGCCTGTGCGCCGGCAGGAGGCCCGCGACGAGCGCAAACAGCGCAAGCGAGCTCAGCGCTCCGAAGATCGCCGAGTTCATGCGCAGCGCCTCGACCGAGTCGAGGCCCAGCCGATACAGGCAGCGCGTGACCCATTGATGCAGGTACGAGTGCGGATAGAGGTCGTACTGCTCGCTCTCGCCCGCGAGTTCCTTCACCCACGCCGTGTCCTCGCGAATCCAACGCGAGAGATCGAACCCGCGCTCGATCGACTGCGCGCGCGCCGACCAGAGATAGTTGCCGTCGTCCGGGCTGAGCCGGAACGCGCCGATGTCGCGCGAGCGCAGGAAGAACGCGACCGCGACGATGAGGGCCAGCGCCAGCCACTCGCGCGTCGATACGGCCTTCCAGAAGCTCACACGAGCGCCGTGCAATCGATCTCGACGAGGGCGCCCTTGGGAAGCTCGGACACGCCGACGGTCGCGCGCGCCGGCGGCCGATCACCCGGGGCGCTGGGGAAGTAGCGCGCGTACACCTCGTTCATCGCCGTGAAGTCGCCGATGCTCTTGAGGTACACCGTGCACTTCACGACGCGCGAGAAGTCGCTGCCCGCGGCCGCGAGCACGCCCTTCAAGTTCTCGAGCACGCGCTCCGTCTGCTGCTTCACGTCGCCCGCGAGGAACGCGCCCGTCTTCGGATCGAGCGCGATCTGACCCGAGCAGTACACGAGCCCGCCGACGCTGACGGCCTGGCTGTACGGTCCGATCGCGGCCGGCGCGGACGAGGTGACGATGCGCTTGATTTCAGGCCCGGTATTCATAGGTCAATGAGAACGAGGAAAGCGCGCGCGCAGCACGTCGGCGACGGCGGGAGGAACGAATGCCGACGCGTCGCCGCCCATCGACGCGATCTGGCGGACAAGGGTGCTGGAAATGTGCGCGTGCGCGGGAGCGGGAACCAGTAGCACCGTTTCAACGCTGGACAACATGTCGCGATTGCAGCGCGCCATCTGCACTTCGAAGTCGAAGTCGGTCCCGCTGCGCACGCCGCGCACGATGACGTCGGCTTCGAGCGCCTCACACGCGTGGACGACCAGGCCGTCGATCTGCACGACGTCGATGCCCGTAAGGCCGCGCGTAGCGCTCCGCGCCAGCGCGACACGCTCCTTCGCATCGAACAGCGCCTTCTTGTCGGGGTTCGCCGCCACGGCGATCGTCACGCGGCCGAACATCGCTTGCGCGCGGCGCGCGAGGTCCAAGTGGCCGAGCGTGAACGGATCGAAGCTCCCGGGGAAGAGGGCGTGGTGAGCGGCGGAAGGCGAGCTCATGCGCGTGGCATTCTAGGTCGGTGCGTCTGGCGGAGCCCGCGCAAACACGGCCCCAGCCCGACAAAACAGGAATGACGCTCGAGCACGCAACCGCCGCGGTGCGCGCTCGTCCGAACCCGGCGTGGACGCGCTCGTGAGGACGGAAGGCAACGCACCGGCGGCGCAAGCCCGGACGCCACCGGCCGCTTCAATGCCGGTGTCGATGGCTGCTTCGACACCGTTCGCGCTCGGTCGTCCGATCGCATGGACCGCCGCGCTCGTCTACGCCGGGTCGTGGCTCGCCGCGACCGAGCGCATCGACGCCGGCGTTCTCGTCGCCGCCTTGTGCATCGGCATCACCGCCGCTGTCGCGTGCGCCCTCGCGCGGCCGCGGCCGTTCGGACAGCGCACGAGGATCGTGGAAGGCGCGGCGCTCGCACTCATCTTGGCGAGCGCAGCGGCACTCCGGGCGAGCTCCACGCCGAGCTCGAGCGCCGCGCCGAGCTCGTCCCCTCCTGGCGCCCGTTCCGGTGCCGCGGTGGGACGCTGGTCCGCGTTGGCTGCGTTCGGGGACGACGACCTCGGGACGATCGACGGCTCGCCCCTGCGGTACGTCGTTCCAACCGGATCGCTCGCGGACGGCGATCTCGTCGCCATCGGACCGATCGAGCAGG
>JANLUN010000124.1:0-6906 GCA_031363505.1 Planctomycetota bacterium
CTCGCGCCGCGATCGGCGCGAGCAGTCCGAGCCACGTCTCACGCGAACCGTGGAAGCGTTCGTCGAGCCGCTCGCGCAGCTCGTCGAGCCCGCGCTTGAGGCGCCAGCGCACCGTGCCTGCGGGGATGCCCTGCAGGCGCGCGATGTCGGCGCTCGAACGCCCCTCGAAGTAACGCAGCACGATCGTCGTGCGAAACGGTTCGCTCGTCGCGCGCACGGCGTCGACGACTTTGGACTGCAGGTCCAACTTTTCGACCGTCTGGTCGGGCGTCGGTCGCTCCGTCGACTCGGCGGATGCGCCTTCGTGCAGCGCACGCCTCAGCTCGCCGCGCCGGCGCTTGAACGCGAAGTTGCGCATCACGCGCGCGAGCCACGGCTCCATCCTCACGTCGGCGCGCGGCGGATGCTCGAGCGCCGCGACCCAGGTCTCCTGCACGAGGTCGTCCGCTGTCGCGGGGTCCGCGACGAGGCTCGCCGCGAGCGCGCGCAGCCAGCCGGCGTGCGCGAGCAGCGCGGCCTCGTCGAGTCGTGTGGCTCCGGTCTCCATGGAGCCCATTCAATCCCGGTCGACGCGAGAGTGTTGGCGGGAATCCCCGCCGGCTTCACATCATCGACGCCGGATCGACGTCGATCGTGATCCGGGGCCGCGCGCGGGCGTCGGCGAACGGGATCAGCAGCTCGCGGGCCTTCGAAATCCCCTCCGCGTTCGCCGGCGACTTCACGATCAAGTGATGCCGATGACGTCCGCGCTGCAGCGCGATCGGCGCTTCGGCGGGGCCGAGAACGAGCGTGCCGTCGGTCGGCAACGACTTGCGCAGCAACTCGCCGCACTCCTTGGCGGCCGCGGCGACCAGAGTCTCGTCCGCGTCCTCGAACACGACGCGCAGGAGCTTGCCGTGCGGCGGATAGCCGAGCTCCGCGCGCAGACGCGACTCGGCCGCGATGAAGCCTTCGTAGTCGTGCTTCGCCGCGCACAGGATCGCCGGGTGCGCCGGCGTTCCTGTTTGAACGACGATCTCGCCTTTCAACACGCCGCGGCCCGCGCGACCCGAGACTTGCGCAAGCAACTGGAACGTGCGCTCCGCGGCGCGAAAGTCCGGTTGGTGCAGCGATCCGTCGGCGGAGATGATCCCGACGACCGTCACGCGCGGGAAGTCGAGGCCCTTCGCGATCATCTGCGTCCCGACGAGCACGTCGATCTCGCCGCGGCCGAAGCTCGCGAGCACCTCTTCGTAGTCTTCTCGCCGCAGCATCGTGTCGGAATCCATCCGTCGCACGCGCGCGGTCGGGAGCATCTGCGAGAGCGCCGCCTCGACGCGCTCGCTGCCGGCTCCGAGGTAGTGGAGTGCCGGAGCGGTGCAGCTCGGACAAGCGGTCGGCGGCAAGATCTCCTCGCCGCAGGAGTGACACGCCGCGCGGCGGATCCGCTTGTGGAACGTCAGGCTCACGTCGCAGTTCTTGCAGCGCACGGTCTCCCTGCATGCACCGCACCAGAGCACCGGCGCGAAGCCGCGGCGGTTCTGGAAGAGGATCGATTGCTCGCCGCGCGCGAGCGCTCCGGTGAGGAGCTGCTTCAGCCGCTGCGAGAAGAGCACCGGACCGCGGCCTTCGCCCTTCTCGTTGCGCAGATCGACGATCTCGACGCGCGGCAGGGTGCCGCCGCTCACGCGCTCGCGCAGCATCAGCCGTTGGTAGTTGCCTGTCCGCGCTTCGTGCCAGCTCTCCAGCGACGGCGTCGCCGAACCGAGCACGCACACGCCGCCGAGCTGCTTCGCGCGCATCACCGCGACGTCGCGCGCGTGGTAGCGCGGCACGTCGCTTTGCTTGTACGACGGCTCGTGCTCTTCGTCGACGACGATCACACCGAGGCTTTGTACGGGCGCGAACACCGCTGAGCGTGCACCGACGACGACGCGCGCTTCGCCGTGCTTCACGCGCAGCCACGTCTCGCGGCGTTGCGCGTCCGTCATGCGGCTGTGCAGCACGCCCACCGCGCCGAAGCGCGAGCGAAACCAGCCGACGGTCTGCGGCGTCAGCGCGATCTCGGGCACGATCACGATCGCACCTTTGCCGAGCGCGAGCGCCGACTCGATGACGCGCAGATACACCTCGGTCTTGCCGCTGCCGGTGATGCCTTGGAGCAAGTACGTCGCGTGCTCGCTGCTGGCGACCTTGCGCTCGATCGTTTCGAAGGCGCGCTGTTGATCGGGCGAGAGCGTCGCGGGGCGCGGTCGCACGGCCGTCGCGTCCACGAGCGGATCCGAGCTCACCTCGACGCGTGAGATCCGCACGAAGCCCTTCATCTCGAGCGTGCGCGCGACACCCGACGTCAGCCCGACGCGACGGCACAGGTCGCGGAGCTCGATCGGCGCGTTGATCTCGCGCAGCGTGCGCAGCAACCGAAACTGTTTGGGATTGGACGTCTCGACCGCGGCGAGCGTCTCCGCGCCGGCGGCGGGCGCGAGCTCGATCATCGTCACGAGGCGCGCATCGCGGCCGTGCTTCAAGGCCGAGGGCAACGCCGCGCTCAGTGCTTCGCCCCACGAGCACGCGTAGTACGTCGCGATCCAGCGCGTCAGCTCCATCAGTCCCGCGTCGATCAGCGGCTCGCGATCGAGCACCTTCGCGATCGGCTTCACCTTTTTCGGAGGCAAGTCCGTGTGCGTGCGCAGCCCGACGACGACGCCGATCTCGCGGCGCGGTCCGAACGGAATTTCCACGCGCACACCCGGCGCCGCGAACGCTTCGAGCTCAGCCGGAACGCGGTACGTGAACTCGCACCGCATCGGCCGGTTGACGGCGACGTCGACGTAGAGACGCGCCGGCGGCGGCGCCGGCACCGGTACCGGCACTTCTTCGACGGGGAACAGCGAGTTCGCCGACGATGCAGCGGGTGTACGGCGCGGCATGTGTCGCGCTCACTTGCACGCGCAAGGTGTGGCCCGACAGCGCGGGCAGCCGGCTGCGTACTTCTTCATCGCCGCCGCCTCGAGGTCGACACCCGCGATCGACGCGAGAGTCGCGAGCCACGCCAAGACGTCGGCGAACTCGCCCTCGAGCTCGCGCTTCTCGCCGCGCCGCAGCGCACGCGTGAGCTCCCCCACTTCCTCGCAAAACCACATGTGGGTTCCGGCGAGGCCGCGCGCGGAGTCGCGCTCGAAGTACACGTCCTCGATCTGCTTCTGGAACTCGGCGATTCTCATGAGCTACGCGCTCCGGGCGACGGTCACAATGGAGATGTCGTTCGGGAACGGCTCTTCGCCCGCGAATTCGTCGAGCGAACGCTTCAGACGCTCGAGCATCTCGGTCGTCGGCAGGCTTGCGCACTGGAGCACTTGCCGGAAGAACGCCTTCTCGCCGAGCTCTTCCCCCGCCGCGTTCTTGACCTGCACCGGCCCTGTGTTCGCGATCAGGATCCGGTCGCCGCGCTCGAGCGCGAAGTGTTGGACCTGCAGCGTGCGCGTGAACACCGGGCCTTGATCGAAACCGAGCGCGATGCCCTCGGGTTGCACGAGGCGCACCTTCTTGTCGCTGGCGGTGTAGCGAAGCAGCGGCATCTTGTGACCGGCGCACGCGACCGTGACCTTGCCGTCCGTCGGCCCGATCACGAGGAGCATCGCCGTCACGTACATGCCGCGCCGCACGTCGCGCGCCTGGTTGGCGTTGACGCGCGCGAGCGACTCCGCCAGGTCGCCGCCGTGCGCGAGCTCGACGCGCAAGTACGATCGCGCGATCGCGCCGATCATCGCGCCGGGGATCCCGCGGCCGCTCACGTCGGACACGAGCAGGCCCACGCGCCCTCCGGAGAGCTGCACGAAGTCGTGGAAATCGCCACCCGGAGTCGGGCTGTCGACGTGCAGCGAGCCGATCTCGTAGCCCGCGACGACCGGCGTCGAATCGGGGAGCATCGCCTCGCGCACGTCTCCGGCCAGTGCGATCTCGCGCTCGCGCACCGAGAGCTCGAGCTGCGCGGCCTGCGCTTCTTCCAAGTTGCCGGCCATGCGGTCGATCGACTTCGCCAGCAGCATGATTTCGCCACCGGCGCGCACGCGTGTTCTATGCCGCAGATCGCCGCGGCTGATCTGGGCGATGTCGTCGACGATCGTGCCGAGTGGCCGCGACACCGATTTCCCGACCGCTCCAGCGACGAGCGCGCCGACGAGGATCACGCCCAGGATCACGCCGAGAATCAGACCGAAGAGGCCCTCGCCGGCCTGCTCCTTCGTCGTCATCGGCACGATCATCGGCGGACGCATGCCCTTGAACTGGTAGAGGTAGCCCTTCTTCGCGAGGCCCTCGCCGTACATCACCTCGGTGCGCACCACGTCGCCCTTCGCGAACGTCATCGAGGGTGCGTCCTTCACGGGCATCGCGCTCAGCACGGCCGCATCGGACGGCGGCGTGAGTCCGAGGAGCTCGATCCGCTGTTCTTCAAGAATCTGCGCCTGCAGCGGCGCCTGGATCTGCACGGCCTCGACGAACGCGTTCTCTTGGATCCGCTGCGCGACCTGCAGCACACGTCCGTACAAGAACACGCCCGCGGCGATCATCACGACCGCCAGCGCGACGCTCATCGTCAGCGAGAAGCGCGTCCCGAGCGTCGTGCCCGAGAGCTTCATCTCGCCCGTTCGCTTGTCGCTCGTTTTCTTGGCTCGGCTCACGCGTCGTTCAGGCTCCGGACGCCCAGGGAAGATCGAGCAAGAGGCGCATCGGAATCATGACGGCGATGAGCCCCCACAGTCCAGCGAACACATCGTCGAGGAGGATTCCGTGTCCCCCGCCGATGCGCTCCATCTGCCGCGCCGGCGGCGGCTTGACGATGTCGAAGAAGCGGAAGACGAAGAACGCGACGGTCAGCGCGAGGAGGCTCGGGCCAGTGACCCACGCGACCGTGATCAAGTATCCGATCACCTCGTCCATCACGAAGATCCCGGGATCCTTCTTCCCGGCGTAGCGCTCGGCCCACGCACCGAGGGGCTGCGAGAGCGCGTAGAGCGCGACGCACACGAGACCGATCCAGACAGGAAAGTGCGGCACATTGCGCAGCGCGAACGCGATCGCGACACCGCCCAGCGTTCCGACGGTGCCGGGCGCGAACGGAGAGAGACCGAGGAAGCCGCACGACACGACGGCGAGCTTGAGGCGATTCACCGCGCGCTCTCCATCAGCACTTGCCTCGTCTTCACGAGGTAGGAGACGCACGAGCCGAGCGTCGTCAAAAGCGTCGCGTACACGAACACGGTGCCGACCTTGCCCCAGAAGGCGTACGCGCTGTCCGAGAACTCGAAGGCGTGCAGCCCCACGACGACGCCGACGGCGACGCACTGGGTGAACATCTTGACCTTGCCGAACCAATCGGCCGGGAACTTCTGTCCGAGGCTCTCGACGTATCCGCGCAGGCCCGTGACGAGGAACTCGCGCGCGAGGATCACGACCACGATCCACGCCGGGAACCAACTTCGCGACCAGGGCATCACGGAGAGGAACACCATCGCGCCGAGGACCATCACCTTGTCGACGAACGGGTCCGCGATGCGTCCGAACGCGGTGACTTGATTGCCGCGTCGCGCGAGCCAGCCGTCGAGCACGTCGCTCACGGCCGTCGCGATGAACAACCAGAACGCCCATTGGGTGCTCGTGCGGTCGCGCGCGATGTCGGCGACGCTCATGTCGCCTTGGCCCGCGAAGATCGCGAACACGGCGAGCGCGCCGACGAAGCGCAGTGCGGTGATGCGGTTCGGCCAGTATTCGAAGATGCCGATCACTTGGCCTTGCCTCGCAGCGCGCGACACACGAGGTTCGATTCGGCATCGAGCGATTCGACGCGCACGCGAATCGTCTCTCCGACGTCGGCGCGCGAGCCTTGCACGGCCGCGACGAGGTCGACCTCGGGCGCGTCCATCGCCGTTCGCCCGACGGCGCCTTTGCGATCGACGCCGCTTTCGTCGATGAGCACGTCGATCTCGCGGCCGATGAGCGCACTCTGTGATGCGCGCAGGACCTTGTCGCGCGCCTCGAGCACCGCGAGATAACGCGCTTGAGCGACGTCCGCGCTCACGCGGCCTTCGAGGTCGAAGCCCGGCGTGCCTTGTTCGGGCGAGTACGTGAACGCTCCGAGTCGTCCCAGCCCGTACTCGGACACGAAGTCGACGAGCTCCGCCGCGTCTTGGTCGGTCTCGCCGGGGAACCCGACGAGCACGGTCGTCCGCAGCGTGATCCCGGGCACCTCTTCCCGCAAGCGATCGAGGATCTTGCGCACCTGATCGCCGCTGCCGGCGCGCCGCATCGCGCGCAGCACGGGCGTCGCGATGTGCTGAACCGGGATGTCGAGGTAGGGCACGACGTGCGGATGATCGCGGAGAAGCGGCGTCAAGTCCCACGGAAAGCGATTGGGATACGCGTACATCAAGCGCACGCGCTCGACGCCGTCGACGTTCGCGAGACCCTCGACGAGCGCGGGCAGCTCGAGCCCGATGTCGCGCCCCCACGCCGTCGAGTCCTCGGCGACGAGCACGAGCTCGCGCACGCCGGACGACACGAGCTCGGCCGCTTCGCTGACCACGTCTTCGAGCGACTTCGAGCGGTGCGGACCGCGGATCGACGGGATCGCGCAGAACGAGCAGGTGTGATCGCAGCCGTGCGAGATGCGCAGGTAGGCGTACGAGCGCGGCGTCGACAGGAGCCGTGCACCCTCGCGATCCGCGTCGCGCAGCAAAGGGCCCTCGAGGTACTTCGGCACCGCCTGGCCCTCGGAGATCTCGCGCACCGCGCGCGCGAGGGCCTTGTAGTCGGAGATCTCGGCGAACAGATCGACGTCGGGAAACTGCTCCTCGAGCCCGTGCTTGTAGCGCTGCACGAGACAGCCCGCGACGACGACGCGCTCGATCTCGCCGCGCTTCTTGCGCT
>JANLUN010000126.1:0-5343 GCA_031363505.1 Planctomycetota bacterium
CGCTCGCGCTGCTCGCCGCAGTGCTGCTGTGGGCCATCGAGTTCGCTCTGCGCATCCACTCGGCGGTGACCGAGACGGTTGACGCGGCGGGGGTCGACGCAGCGGGCGCGCCCGTCGATGCGCCGGAGCCGAGCGGGGAGCTCGGTGCTCGGCTGGTGCTCGCGGCCGGCGCGATGATCGCGCTGTGCTCGGGCATGATCTGGATCTGGGGCAGCGGATCACCGCGTGCACCGCGCGCGATCTGGCGTGGCGCGCGGCGACTCTTCATCGCGCAGATGTGCGCCTACAGCTCGCTCTACGTCGCCGCGTTGGTGCACGCGCGCGGTTTCTACGAGGTGTTCGAGGACGTGCGCTCGCGCGTGCCTCTCGGACTCGGCTGGCCGCTCGTGTGGCTCGTGTTCGCCCTGCCGTTCGCGGCGCTCTTCCTCGCACTCAAGCAAACCGTCGCGCACGCGGCGCGGCGACAGAGCGTCGCCGAGATCCTCACGAGCTGAACATGGAAAGCGTGCGCTCCACAACTAGCGCGGTGGCACCGCCCGCGCCGAACGCGATCGTGCGGATGCCGCCCGACACGCGCCCCGTGCTGATCGTCGTCGTCGACACCGAGGAGGAGTTCGACTGGACGAAGCCCTTCGATCGCCGGAACGTCGACGTCAGCTACATGCGCGAGATCGAGAGATTGCAGCGCATCTTCGACGACTTCGGAATCCGGCCGGTCTACGTCATCGATCATCCGATCGCGACGCACCCGGACAGCTACTTCCCCCTGCGCAAGATCCACGCGGAAGGTCGCGCCGAGATCGGAGCGCACATGCATCCCTGGCTGTCGCCGCCGTTCGACGAGGAGGTCAACGCGCACCATTCGTACACGGGCAACCTGCCGCGCGAGCTCGAGCGCGCCAAGCTGGTCGGGCTCACGCGCGCGATCGAGGACAACATCGGCGCGCGGCCGGTCGTGTACAAAGCCGGCCGCTACGGCTTCGGATCGAACACCGCGTCGATCCTGGAGGAGCTCGGCTTCGAGGTCGACCTCTCCCTCTGCCCGGCATTCGACTTCTCGTCCGACGGCGGGCCGGACTTCTCGAACTTCGGCCCCGAGCCGTCGTGGTTCGGCTCGCGTTCGCAGATGCTCGCGATTCCGACGACGGGCGCGTTCGTCGGATTCGCGTCGCAGCGCGGCAACGGTCTGTACCGGCTCGCGTCGAAGCCGTTCTTCTCGCAACTGCGCGCGCCGGCGCTCCTCGCCCGCAGCGGCGCGGTCGAGCGCATGATGCTCTCGCCCGAGGGCTTCCTGCCCGAGCACCATCGCCGCTTGACGCACGCGCTCCTCGATCGCGGCGTGCGCACGTTCACGTTCAACATGCACAGCTCGTCGATCCAACCCGGATCGACGCCGTACGTGCGCAACGAGCGCGACCGCGCGCAGTTCCTCGCGTCCTGCCGTCAATACTTCGAGTTCTTCCTGAACGAGCTGCACGGTGTCTCGCGCACGGCGCTCGAGCTGAAGCGGATCCTGCACGACACGCGCGCGTGAAGATCCTCGGCATCTCTCCGCTCGACAAGGACGCGACCGCGGCGCTGGTCGAGGACGGACGCGTCTTGTTCGCCGCCGGCGAGGAGCGCTTCAACCGCGTGAAGCAAACGTCGGGCTTTCCGATGCGCGCCATTCGCGCCGCGCTCGAAGCGACGGGCACGGATCCGGACGAGATCGAAGTCGTCGCGTATCCGTTTCTCACGTGGGACAAGGAGACGGAGCTCATCCAGCGTTGCGTCGCGGACGAAGCCGAGTTCCAAGCACGGTTCCAGGAGCCGGATCTACAACGCGCACTCACCGCCGCGGAAGCGCGCGTCCCGTCGCGCGCTCACGCGATCCACGGGCTGAAGTCGCCGAACGAGAAGATGGAGAAGGGCGCGCTGAAGGAGCTCTTCTACCGCGCGGCCGGCGGAACTTCGGGCATCTCGCGCGCGGTGGCTCGACGTGCTGCTGAGGACTGGGCACAGCGCGCGAGCGCGGACCACAAGCTCTGGCAGGAGGAGCTCGACGCGGGCCTGCGCGAGCTCGGATTGTCCGCGAAGCTGCGGCGCGGGGAGCACCACTTGTCGCATGCCGCGAACGCGTACTTCGCGAGCGGATTCGAGCGCGCGCTCGTCGTGACGATCGACGGCTACGGAACCGGACTCGCGGGCTCCGTCAGCTTGGGAGACAAGGGCAAGCTCTCGCGCCTCCATAATCTTCGCTTCCCCCACTCGCTCGGCACGTTCTACGAGATGGTGACAAGCTCGCTTGGGTTCAGTCCCGATCGACACGCGGGAAAGATCGTGGGCCTCGCGGCCTACGGCGATCCGAGCGTGCTCTCCGACGTGCTGCTCGGACGCATCGAGCAAACACCGGGCGACTTCAAGATCCTCGAGAACCTCAACGTCCACTTCTCGCGGCATCTCTCGACGCGCTTTCCCAAGGTGGAATTGGCGGCGGCGTGGCAGCACGTCCTCGAAGTGGTCGCGACGAACTTGGTGCGCCACTGGGTGGAGAAGACGGGCTGCGCGAACGTCGTGCTCTCCGGCGGCGTGACCGCGAACGTGAAGATGAACCAGCGCTTGCATGCGATCGAATCGGTCGAGCGCACGTTCGTGTATCCAAACATGGGCGACGGCGGCTGCGGAACGGGGCTCGCAATGCTGTGGTCGGCGAGTGGATCACGAGCACACCGCGCCGGCGACCTCCAATCGGGCGCGCTGATGGCAGCCGGAGCCGTGCTCCCCACGATCGATCACGTGTATCACGGCCCGAGCTACTCGAAGTCAGAGATCCGCGCCGAGCTCGAGCGCGCCGGCCTCATGTTCGCCGAGCCGGCGAACCTCACGCGCGAAGTCGCAGCGCGCATCCACGCCGGCGAGGTGATCGGTCGCTTCGACGGCCGCATGGAGTACGGACCGCGCGCGCTCGGCAACCGCACGATCCTCTACCACGCGCGCGAGCCGGACGTGAACCAGTGGCTGAACAAGCGCCTCGGTCGCACCGAGTTCATGCCGTTCGCGCCGGTGACGCTGTGGGAAGCGCGCGAGCGCTGCTACGTCGGCCTCGATGGCGCGGAGCACACCGCCGAGTTCATGACGATGACGTTCGACTGCACGGAGTGGATGAAGAAGAACTGCCCCGCCGCGGTGCACGTCGACGGAACCGCGCGGCCGCAGCTGATCCGCCGCGAAGTGAATCCGGGCTACTACGACATCGTGAAGGAGTACGAGAAGCTTTCCGGCCTGCCGTGTCTCATCAACACGAGCTTCAACATGCACGAGGAGCCGATCGTGTGCAGCCCGGCCGACGCGGTGCGCGCGTTCCTGCAGGGCCATCTCGACGGCCTCGCGATCGGACCGTACTTCGCGCCGCATCCGGAGAGGTCGAGCGCGCAGCGCGAAACCGCGACCGAGACTCCCGCGCACCATTGATGTGCCTTGCCCTGACGTGCGTGAGCACGCCATTCGATCTGAAGAAGTTGGATCGGCTACAACCAGCCGTTTCGTGGGGCTCCTCCGCGTACCTGAGCCGAGTCACGGGATCGTCGAGGCGCTCGAGCAAGGCGAGATTCTGACGCCAGGGCAATTGTGCAATGACCCCTTGCACAATTGTCCGATGCGGCCGGGCAGCCGCGAACGCCCGCATCCACTCGAGGTTGCCTGGCAGTGAGTTCAGCAACTTGGAGGACCGCGCGCACGAACGCGGCCAGACGAAACTGCCGCTCCAGTTCGCGCGCTTGCTCCAGCGCTCCTGGACGGCCATTCGCAGGTAGAACTCGTGCTCCGCTCGACGTTTGGACCGACCGAGGGCAGTCAGGTCGTGGGTCCACGGCAATTCTCTCACCAGTGGTGAGAGTCTTCGATCGGCCCGGTAGGCGACGGAGATCCGCCGTTTGGTGTCAGTGTCGAGCACTGGCTATTCCTTGAGTTGCTTGACGGAAGGCGCAGAGAGCAACAACTGCATTTGGCGGATGGCGATTGCGTTGAGGCGCTTGAGTCGTTCACGTTGCGCCAAGCGCATGTGAATGAACTCGGCGTTCATACCCTCGATGTTGGCCAACACCAAGAGCTGCTCGATGGTGGCGTGGTCGCGCATGTTGCCGTCGAGCGTGGGATTGGAGTCGCGCCACTGCTTCGCGGTCCGGCTGAAGAGGGCTACGTTGAGCAGATCAGCTTCGGTAGCGTAGGTGATGGCCGCCTGAGCTGGAGTGACGACCGCTGGGATCAGGTGGTTCCGAATCGCGTCGGTGTGGATGCGATAGTTGAGCTTCGAGAGGGTGCGATTGAGATCCCAAGCGAGCGAGAGGCGACCGTTCTCATCCTCCTTCAGGCGCTGGAACTCTTTGATGAGGTAGAGCTTGAACTCGACGGAGATCCAGGACGCGAACTCGAAGGCGATGTCCTTGTGGGCGAAGGTGCCGCCGTAACGTCCGGGTCGGGACACGATGCCGATGGCCGCCGTCCCCTCGATCCATTGCTTGGGCGTCAGGGTGAAGCTGTTCAGGCCGGCCCGCATCCTAAACCCGTCGAATTCGACGGGATTGAAGTCGGGGTTGTTCAGGCGCTCCCAGATACCCAGGAACTCCAGCGTGTTCCGGTTGCGAAGCCAATTCCGGACCAGGTCGTCGGTGTGGCCCGGGTTGCGATGGCGCGCGATGTCGGTGAGCGAGATGTAGTCCTGATCCCGATGGAGAAAGACCGTGACTGCGGTCCCTTTCACGTCGACGGTGGCTGTGCGAGGCTTGCTCATCTGCTCAACCATGGAGCGGTCGCCTCGTGCGGCGAGTCAGCCGCCATTCGCAAGCTCCTCCCGTTGCGAACCGATCGCGAATCCTTCCGTTCGGGTCCTCACACTCTCCTCCCGCGCTTCTTCCTCACGGGCCGCTTCGCATCCGACAGCTCGGCCTCGATCTCCTCGATCGTCGGCAGGCTGCCCGCGAGCGCCGTCGGAAGCTTCTCGACCAGCTTGGTCTCCCACTCGGCGACGCCGACGGGGCGCTTCAAGTGTCGCAGCGCGTACTCGACCACGAGCTTGCTCTTGCTGCGGCACAGGAGCAGGCCGATGGTCGGCTGATCGTCCGCATGTCGCAGCAAGTCGTCGACCGCGGAGAGGTAGAGGTTCAATTGCCCGACGAAACCTGGATCGAAGGGGACGGCCTTCAGCTCCACGACGACGTGGCAGCGCAGCTTCAGGTGGTAGATCAGCTGATCGATGTAGTTGTCCTGGTCATCGACCTCGAGGTGAACCTGCCGGGCGACGAAGGCGAAGCCGCTGGCGCGCTCGAGCAGGTTGTGCTGGATGTGATCGACGAGCGCCTGCTCGTC
>JANLUN010000136.1:0-2154 GCA_031363505.1 Planctomycetota bacterium
TTGCCGAAGCCGCCTTCGTCGATGCACAGCGCACTCTGTTGGCGAATGGCGGTCGTTTCGTGGAGCTCGAGCGCTGCGAATCCGCCCGGCACGCGGGCGTCTGCGATCTCGTCGGCTGACGCAATTCGGCCGCCGATGCGCAGACCGAATGCGCGCGCCAGCGATCCGATCGAGGGATCGAAGGCGCCCTCGGTTTCGCGCCACCACTGCTGCGCGCGGGAGAGATCCAGCGCGAGCTCCGGCGTGATCGCGTGGACTTGGCCTACGGGACTGTGGTTGAGCTCCGCCAGCTCGCTCGACTCACGCCACGTGGACAGCCGTTCCTCGACGACCTCGAGCGCGCGCACGGCAGCCTCGCTGGCCGCCGCCGCCTGCTCGCGGCTCGCGGCCTCGACCGACAGCGAGAGCTGCGTACCCATGAGGCCGAGCCGCCGTTCGATCGTCGGCGCGCTATCCCCGCACGGCAACGACGGGATCGCGAGGGCGAACAACAGCCCGGAAAACGAAGTCGGAAACGTGCGCATCGAGAGCGTGCCCATCGCTATAGTTGAGATTCAGTCTCAACTACGTACTACGATACGGGCCCGCGCCGTGACCGCAAGCGAAAAAAAGTCGTAGCTCGCGCTGGATCCCGCCGGGTCGTGGGATGCGTCCGACCGGGTCCCCAACTCTGCTCCAACCGAGCTGCGTCAATAGTCGGGAAAAAAACCGGGCTCCAGGCGCCGCCTGTGTCCCTACCGTTCGATCGCGGCCTGAACGTCGATCTGCACTTCTCCGGTTCGCACCTGCTGTCCC
This sequence comes from Planctomycetota bacterium, assembly GCA_031363505.1. Classification (GTDB taxonomy): domain Bacteria; phylum Planctomycetota; class UBA1135; order UBA1135; genus JANLUN01. Next base: position 796 of record JANLUN010000136.1, read on the forward strand.
GCGCGGATCTTGCAGGACTTGCGCAACTCCACCACGCCGTCCACCAGCACTTGCCCTGAGGACACGAGCGCCTTGGCTGCACCGCCGCTCGAACAGACGCCTTCGAACTTGAGCAAGTTGTGCAGCTCGATGAACTCGTCGCGCAGTTGGAAGGTGCGGGTTTGCATGGGAGGCAATCAGGCGTCCTGGAATTGGCGGTGTCCGAGGATCACGCGCTCGAATGCCGGCTGCTCGGCGGCCGGCATTTCCGTGGGGAATTTCGCGGCGGAGCGGTGCCACTTGCGCAGCCAGTCCGCTGCGAGCAGCTCGTGTCGGCGGCCCGACGGCCCACGGAACGCTGCGGGTGTGAGCGCGATGGTCGTCTCCGTTTTCGCTCCGGCGCTCTGGCCCTTGGCCACGTAGAAACCCGCGGCGAGCAGCGCGGCGCGATTCGCCGTCGAGCACGTGTACGTGTACAGCTCGGTGGCCCGCCCCGCGCAGACGTCGAGAATTCCTCGGAACGTGCCGAGCGTCCACGGATCGCCCGAGTGCTTCGACGAAAACATGTCGTAGTAAATCAAGTCGGGCCCTGCGGGCGCAGAAGTCATCGTCGCCGGGAAGTCTCCGTGCACGAGCGTCCAGCTCAAACCTGCGTGCGTCCGCGACTGCCAGCGACCATCGATGAGGATGCTCGCGGGCGCGGCGTGACGCAGGTAAGTGAACTCGTGCTGCAAGCGCAGCGCGAGCCGCAGCGCGTCGAGATCGTTCTCGAAGCTGATCAGCTGCAAACGCCGCACGGGTCCCGTCGCGGCCTGCCGCTCGTAGCAGTCGATCGCCGCCATCGCGTTCGCAGCAGCGCCGAGGCCGACGTCCCAGAGGATCAGCGGCGCGGCGCTGGCTGCATCTTCGTCCGCGGACAAACGCACGCGCGCCGCGAGGTTCGATTGCTCCACGTAGAGACCGCGCGCTTCGTCCATCGGCGCCGTGCGCGAGTGCATGATCTCGCCCGAGGAAATCTGACGGATGCTCGCGAAACCTTCCCACGCGGTGTGGACCTCGAAGTCGCCGAGCTGGCGGTTGCTCGCGCGCGCAGGCTGCGCTCGAATCGTCGGATGGTCCACGTCCGCGACGTGCAGAAGCTCACGCTTGTCTCGATACAGCTCGAGGAATCGGTCGGTCAGAATGCTCGCACGTATCTCGCGCATCAGCTGGTGATAGAAGTACAGATTGTGCTGGCCGAGCAGCTGAATGCCGAGCGCTTCGCCCGTCTTGGCGAGGTGGTGCAAGTAGGCGCGTGAGTAGCGCGTGCAAGTAGGACAAGCACACGCGGGGTCGAGCGGCGCGTCGGAGAACTTGTAGACGCCGCGGCCGAGCTGCATG
>JANLUN010000227.1:0-1223 GCA_031363505.1 Planctomycetota bacterium
GGAAGAGGTCTTGCCACCCGTCACCGTCGAGATCGGCGGCAGCAACGGCCAGCGTCCACCGCGTGCTGTCCGCATTCAGCTTCGCAGTGACGTCCTCGAACCGTCCACCTCCCACATTTCGGTACAGGAACTTGTGTCCGCCGTTGTTCGCGAATTCGAAGCTCTCCTGCATAATCTTCGTGGTCGTCACGTTCCAAAGATCGATGTCCTCGCGGAAGTAGCCGGCTACGTACAGGTCGAGCTTCCCGTCGCGGTCGTAATCGAGGAACGTCGCGGCGTTCGAGTTGATCCATCGCCGGAGGCCCGCTTCCTTCGTGATGTCCGTGAATCGCAGCGCGCCGTCATTGCGGAAGAGCTTCGGGAAACCCCACGTGTAGAGGAACAAGTCCTCGTCGCCGTCGCCGTCGATGTCGCCCCAGATCGACCCCATCGACACGCCTTCGCCCTGCACGTTCACGTCAGCGATCCCCGCGTCGGCGGCCATGTCCCGAAACGTGCCGTCGCGCTGGTTCACGTAGAGCGCGTTCCGCGTGCCGAACTCGCTGCTCGTCGCGTACAAATCAGCGAAGCCGTCGCGGTTCACGTCGACCACGGAGACGGCCGCTCCCATGCCGGCGATGTGCGGCATGATCGGGGCGAGCTTCGGATCGAGCGTGGGAGCGTAGTGAACGAAGTCGATGCCGATCGACTTCGACACCTCGGTGAAGGTGAAGCCGTGCTCGCTCGCGTTCGTGCTCGCGCTCGGCGGTCGTGCCTTCCACCAGGCGAATCCGAGGATGGCCACGAACAATACGGTGACGACGGCTCTCATGGCCAAGACTTGCAAAGGCTCACTGTGCGCTCGCACGCGAGCAATTCAAGTGTAGCGCCGCGCTGGTTTCGGCGTAGCGCCGCCGCGCTTTCGCTGGAACGAGCCGAGCGCTGAGCTGGAGTGTTGAGGACCGAGATGGCCGCGCTAGAGTCGCGTGTATGCCGGCCGCGCCCTCCGCAGTCGATCTGATCGTCAGTGGTGCATCCGAGATCGCGACTCCGATGGGGAACACGCCGCGCGGCGGCGACGCCCTCGCTGCGATCCGAGTTCTCCCTGCGCACGCGATCGCGGTGCAAGGCCGGCAGATCCTCGCCGTCGGGCCCGACGCGGACATCAAGAGTCGATTCCGCGCGCGCCGCGTGCTCGACGCGCGCGGAGGCATCGTGATCCCGGGTTTCGTCGACGCGCACAC
>JANLUN010000244.1:0-3273 GCA_031363505.1 Planctomycetota bacterium
GGCGAAGCAGCTGAAAAAGGCTCCGCCCGCGATCGCGACGGATCTCGCGGCACGAGTCGCGAGCACTCTGCGCGGCATTTCCGCCGCGGCGAGCGGCCCGTACATCAACTTCAAGATCGACCGCACGCGCCTCGCGGAGACGGTGATCGGGGAGATCAAGGCGCGCGGCGCCGCGTACGGCGGCTCGTCGATCGGTGCGGGCAAGACGGTCGTCATCGACCTCTCCTCGCCGAACATCGCGAAGCCCATGTCGGTCGGACACCTGCGGTCGACGGTGATCGGCGCCGCGATTCAGCGGCTGCACGACGCGCTCGGCTACAAGACGGTCGGCATCAACCACATCGGTGACTGGGGCGCGCAGTTCGGCAAGCTCGTCGCCGCCGTCGATCGCTGGGGCGCGACCGTCGATCTCGAACGCGAGCCGATCAAGGCGCTGCTCGCTCTGTACGTGCGCTACCACGAGGAGGAGGAGAAGGATCCTTCGCTCGCCAAGGCCGCGCAGGCGGCGTTCCAAGAGCTCGAGAGCGGCGTCGAGGGGCCGGTGCGCGCAACCTGGCGACGGTTGACGCAGCTCTCGCTGGCCGAGTTCGACAAGACCTACCAGCGCCTGCGCGTGCGCTTCGACGAGGTGCGTGGCGAAGCGTTCTATGAGCCCTACCTGCAGAGCACGATCGAGCGCGTCGTCGCCTCCGGCATCACGGAGGAGTCGCAGGGCGCGCTGATCGTCGACCTGACGTCGATCGAGAAGGGCATGCCGCCGTGTCTACTGCGCAAGACCGACGGCACGACGCTGTACGCGACGCGCGATCTCGCAGCGGTTTTCCACCGGCACGAGCTCTACCGCTTCGATCGCTGCCTGTACGTCGTCGGCGGCGACCAGAAGCTGCACTTCCGCCAGCTCAAGGGCGTGCTGAAGCGCATGAAACTCGATTGGGAGTCGCGCGTCGAGCACGTCGACTTCGGGATGATGCGCCTTCCTGAAGGCAAGATGAGCACACGCAAAGGCCGCGTCGTGTTCCTCGAGGACGTTCTCGATCGCGCCGTCGAGGAAGCGTTGCGCATCATCCGCGAGAAGAACCCGGGCCTCGCGTCGGCCGAGACCATCGCCGAGCAGGTCGGCATCGGCGCGGTGGTCTTCAACGACTTGAAGCGCGAGCGCGTCAAGGACGTCGAGTTCGTCTGGGAGGAGGTCCTGTCCTTCGAGGGCGAGACCGGTCCCTACGTCCAATACACGCATGCGCGTCTGGCATCGATCCTGCGCAAGGCCCGTGAGAGCGGCGAGGACCGCGGCACCGCCGACCTCGCTCGGCTCGAGGACGCCGGTCAGGTGCTCCTCCGCCTCGGACAGTTCCCCGACGTCGTGCGCTCGGCCGCCGATCACGCCGAACCGTCGGAGGTCACCGTCTACCTCCTGGGTCTTTGCCGCGAGCTCAACAATTGGTATGTCCAGCATCGCGTGCTGGGGCAGGATGCGCCGCTGACGGCCGCTCGATTGGCCCTCATCTCCGCCTCCAAGAACGTGATCGCCAACGGGTTGCAGCTGCTGGGGATCGCGGCGCCAGAGGAAATGTGAGCGCCTCCTTCAGCGATTCGGGATCCGCTCCGATCCTTTCGACGGCGATCGTCACCTCGGTGCAGCCCCCCCGCACCGAGCGCGGACCGGTCGCCTCACGCTGTCCGGCACATTGCAGCCCGTGCCGACCGGCGTTCCGCAGGAGGAGACCTTGATCCAACGGTACATCCGTGACGTTCCCGACTTCCCGAAGAAGGGGATCCTCTTCAAGGACATCACCCCGCTCCTGCAGAGCCCGGCCGGCCTGAAGCAGACGATCCAAGGCATGGCGGACGCGATCGATCCCAAGAGCTTCGATCTCGTCTGCGGCATCGAATCGCGCGGCTTCATCTTCGGCACCGCGCTCGCGCACCACCTCGGCAAGGGCTTCATCCCGATCCGCAAACCCGGCAAGCTGCCGTGGAAGACGGCCACCGAGAGCTACCAGCTCGAGTACGGAACCGACAAGATCGAGATCCACGTCGACGCGGCCAAGCCCGGACAGGGCGTGCTCATGGTCGACGATCTGCTCGCGACGGGCGGAACGATGGAGGCCGCGCTCAAGCTCGTGCGAAGGATCGGAGGGAAGCCCGTCGCGTGCTCCTTCGTGATCGAACTTGGTTTCCTCGCTGGCCGCGCGCGGCTGGGAGACCTCCCGGTGCACGCGCTGATGACCGTCTGAGACGACTCCCCGCCCGCTCGAAGCTCCCGAAAGTCACACGCCCCATGACCCGCAAGAAACCCGTCGAACGCAAGCGAGCGAAGTCGAGCAAGAGCGCGAGAACGACGCCCAAGGCAGCGCTCCCCGCCGCCATCGAGCGCCCGCGCATCAAGATCCAGAAGGTCTCCGATCCGCAGTACGACGCCCTCCCGACGGAAGACATCTGGGGCCTCTACCGCACGGCGCGCCAAGGCGGCCCGAAGAAGAGCGAGGAGATCGAGAAGCTGCGGAACGTGCTCATGGAGCGGCACTACCCGCTCGTGCGCTACATCGCCGAGCGTCTGCTGCAGACGCTGCCCAAGTCGATCGAGCTCGACGACCTCGTGAGCGCGGGCCTCTTCGGTCTGATGGACGCGATCCGCGGGTTCGATCCCGACCGCAACATCAAGTTCAAGACGTACTGCACGACGCGGATCCGCGGGTCGATCCTCGATCAGCTCCGCTCGCAGGACTGGGTGCCGCGCCTCGTCCGCCTCAAGGCGGGCCGCATCGAGAAGGCGCTGCAGCGGCTCACCGGCGAATACGGCCGCGAGCCCACGCACGCGGAGCTCGCGCACGACCTCGCGATGGACCACGGCGAGCTCTCGCAGGAGATCTCGAGCGCCAGCGCGAAGACGATGTTCTCTCTGTCGGAGAAGTGGGAAGACCGCGACGACGACAGCTCGATCGAGAAGGTGGACGTCCTCGAGGACCGCAAGGCCGACGACCCGATCGGCGAGCTCCACCGCCGCGACCTGATGCAGTTCATCACGCGCTCCCTGACGCACAAGGAGCGCTTCATCATCGAGCAGTACTACCAGGTCGGTCACACGATGCGGGAGATCGGCGAGATGCTCGCGCTCACCGAGAGTCGCGTGTGCCAGATCCACTCGAACGTGATGAGCCGGCTCAAGGGCCTGCTCGGTCAGAAGACGGGCACGCTGCTGATGTGAGGCGGGCGCCGCGGAGCCCGTGAGCGACGGCCCCGGCCGCGCCACGGCGCTCCACAGCGAGGCGAGCG
>JANLUN010000328.1:0-1903 GCA_031363505.1 Planctomycetota bacterium
AGTCGTTCCGCGCGATCTCGACCATGGCCGCTTCTCTTGCACTCGGTTGTGCGACGCGGACCGAGCCGCCCGCTGCGGCGGCACATCCACCGGGAGTCGAGTTCGCCATCGTCGAGCCCGCGCCGGACGTTTCGCCAAGGCCGGGAATCCTTAAATACAACGGCATGACGTTCACCGTCCGCGAGCTCCGTCGCGTTCGCTTTGCGGCTGCCGGGCCGAGCGAGGACAGCCTCGGTTGGCCCGCAGTGATGGCGATCGTCGATCCGCGCGATGCGTCCGACTTCGTTGAGTGGACTTCGCGCAACATCGACCGCAGCCTGGCCGTCGTGATGGATGGCGACGTCTTGACGGTCGGCGACATCCACGGACGGCTGACCGACCTAGTCTTGCTGAGTGCCTCCGAGCCGTGGTCGAAATCTCAAGCCGAGAGGATCGCGGAGCGAATCCACGCGGGAGGAACCGCGTCTGCTCGAGTGACGGAGGCTCGCACGGTCGCTTCGACACCGTTCGCGCTTACTCCGCCCTACGAGCCGACGCCCGGCTCGCCCGTCGAGATCACGCTCGAGCGCGGTGTCTGCTTCGGAAAGTGCCCGTCGTACACGCTGCGCGTGCGCGGCGATGGTTCGGTCTCGTACATCGGCAAGAAGCACGTGCGTGTGGCGGGCGAGCACGTGACGACGACCGCCGCGGAACCAGTCCGACGTCTCCTCGCACGTTTCGCGGCGGCCAATTTCCTCTCGCTCCCCGATCGCTCCAGCGGCGGCGATTCGGATTCGCAGTCGATCGTGTTGACGTTGAGCGTCAACGGCGAATCGAAACGAGTCGAACACCTGTACGGCGGCGGCGATTGGGGAGAAGATCCGCAGGCAGTCGTGTGCGAGATGCTCGACGCGCTTTCCGATGCAGTCGACTACGAGACAGGCTCGCGGAGATGGACCGGTCCATGAGTGAACGTGATCTCTACTCCGCCGTCGCTCCGTTCCCGTCGCGCTTCAACCTGTGCGACTACTACCTCGACCGCAACATTCGAGAGGGACGTGCAGACAAGGTTGCGATCTACTGCGGCGATCGCACCGTCACGTTCGGTCAACTCACCGATCGTGTGAAGCGCGTTGCGGCGGCGCTTCGTCGCGCCGGCCTTCGACCCGAAGAGCGCGTCCTCATCGTCCTTCCCGACATCCCCGAGTTTGCGGAAGCGTGGTTCGGCGTGCTGCGCGCCGGCGGCGTGTTCGCGATGGTCAACCCGCTCCTGCACAAGGACGCGTACGCGGGCTACCTCGAGTACTCGAAGGCGCGCATCGTCATCACGCACAGCGACGTGATCCCTGAGATCGGTCCGGCGCTTGCCGAAGCGCGTCTCGTCACGAGCGCGTTCGTCGTCGGCGACGAAGACGCGGGCATGATTCGGTGGGAGGAAGCGCTCGAGCGCGAAGAGATCGAGAGTCCACTGGCCGAGATGGAGCCGACAGGCCCCGACGATCTCGCCGGCTGGCTCTTCACCTCCGGCTCGACCGGCACGCCGAAGGCCTGCGTCCACACGCACGCCGACTTTGCCTACAACACCGAGACGTACGCGCTGCGTGTCGCCGGTTACCGGGAGAGCGACGTGTGCCTTTCGGTGCCCAAGCTCTTCTTCGGCTACGCGACCGGCACGAACCTGATGTTCCCGTTCCGCGTCGGCGCGAGCACCGTGCTGTTCCCAGCTCGCTCGACCGCCGACGAGCTCTTCGATCAGATCGCGCGCTTCAAGCCGACGATCCTCACGAGCGTGCCGACGATGATCAACAACATGCTGCGCTCGCCGCGCTGCGTCACTGCCGATCTTTCTTCGCTGCGTGTCGCGCTGTCCGCGGGCGAAGTGCTGCCCGCGCGGCTCTATGAGGAGTGGAAGGCGCGCACTTCG
>JANLUN010000332.1:0-4189 GCA_031363505.1 Planctomycetota bacterium
GACGATCCAGGTGCGTCGAACCGACGGGTCCCCCGCCGCGAACACGGTCGTGGTTCTTTCCACGTCGGAGCCGACCCCGCTGTTCCCCGACATGTCCTCGGGCAAGAACTTGATGACTGGCAAGTTGGGCGCATCGTCCGCCACGTCGGCGTCCGGGGGCCCACTGTCCGCGCAGGAACCCACCCTCGTCGTCAAGTACAAGTCGGACGACCAGGGTCGAGTGGTCGTCGACGGCTGGCGTCCCGTGGGCCGCCTCAACGTCCGCCTAGAGGGTCGGGCCGGCGAAACCATCGCGGCGCGCGACGTCGATCTCGTGTGGCTGGGTCCACGCGAAACCATCGAACTAGCTCTCCCGGACGAGACGCGCACGCTCGAGATTCGCGTGGTCGACGAGCGGGCCGAACCTGTGGCGGGCGCGACGGTCTCCACCGTTTCAGGGCGCAGCGTCGTCCTGGCGGTGACGCAGACGGACGGCATCGCGCGCGTCACACCGCTCTACGGGACGACGATCGACGTGCGGGTGGAGAAAGGCACGATGTGCCCGATGTTCATCGACGGGATCGCACTGAACGCACCGGTCGTGAGTCGCGATGTCGTGCTGCGCGACGGGCACTCCGTGCGCGTACGCACCGTGGACGGCGAGGCCCGCGAGGTCGCCGTCACCACAGTCGAAGCTTCGTGGAACGGAAGGAGCGCTGGACTCCCGCAGCGCCTCAAGAACGAAACTAGCTTTACGATCCACGCGCTCCCCGGAGAGATCGTCGAGCTGGTGGCGCACTTCGGAGGTCGGGTCTTTCGTGTGAATCATGATGCTCGCCGGTTTGAAGCGGAGATCCTGCTCCCGACGAGTGGGCGCGTTCGAATCGAGCTCGATTCACCGCTCGATCCCGACCGCTGGTATGTCGTGCAACTTACAGCCGACGACGAGCCTGACGTCGTTCTCCGAGAACGACTCCGGCCCAACTCGAACGACGCGGCCGTAGAGTTCTCGGTCGTGTGTACGGGTCGCTATTCGGCTGAACTTCGTGAACTCTATGCCGGCGGGATGCCGTCGCCACCGGTCGCACGCGGAAGCGTGGTCGTGCGATCCAACGAAACCACAGTCGTGCGGCTGGCGGTTGCTACGGAGCGTTAGCGCGCACCGACTGAACGGCCCCGTCAGGGTGCGTACACGTGCGCGGATGCGTCGGCGTACGCCGCGCGCACCTGCGGGTACTTCGCGACGAGATCACGCGCGAGCAAGAGCAGCTCCACGTCGACTCCCCCGCCACTTCCATCGAATGGTTCGCCCGACTGACGCAGCCCCGCGAGGTCGCCCATTCCGCGCCGCCGCAGGTCTTCCTCGGCGATCTCGAAACCGTCGTTCGTCTTCTCGAGGATTGCCAAGCGCTCCGCCGCAGAAGCCTTTCCGAAGAGCAGACACCACGCGTCGCGTGCACCGCGCCCCACGCGGCCGCGCAATTGATGAAGCTGCGCCAAGCCGAGCCGCTCCGCGTTCTCGATGACGATCACGTTCGCGGCGGGAACGTCGACACCGACTTCGATGACCGTCGTAGCGACCAAGATCTTGGCCGTGCCGCTGCGGAACCGTTCGAGTCGGCGCGCTCTCTCCCCCGCTGCGAGTCGTCCGTGCACGAGCTCGACGTCGTGATGCGCGAGCGGCGACGTGCGCAGCCTCTCGAACGCAACTTCCGCACTCGAACACCCGCTCGCGACCGCTTCGTCGATGTCCTCGCCCTCCGCGCCGATGCGCGGCACGACCCAGTACACCTGATCGCCGGCCTCGAGCCGCTCGCTCAGGAACTGCGGCACGCGACGCCGATCGTTGCCGCGCACCCAGCGCGTGCGCACGCGTCCGCGACCGGGCGGCCTGTCCGACAAGACGCTCGTCTCGAGATCGCCGTACACCGAAAGCGCCAGCGTCCGCGGGATCGGCGTGGCGCTCATCAGCAGCACGTGCACGTCGATGCCCTTGTCGAGCAGCTCCGCGCGCTGCGCGACGCCGAACCGATGCTGCTCGTCGATCACGGCGAGCACGAGGCGCCGGTAGCGCACGTCCGCGCTGAAAAGCGCGTGCGTGCCGAACACGATGTCGGCCATGCCGCTCTCGATCTGGGCGAGTACTTGGCGTCGCTCGGCAGATGGAAGTGATCCGGTGAGCAAGACTCCGTGCAAACCGGCATGCGACAACACGGAACGCAGCCCGTCGTAGTGCTGTTCCGCCAAGAGCTCGGTCGGCGCGAGGAACGCGGACTGTCCGCCGGCGCGTGCGGCGATCATGCACGCATACATGCCGAGCGCGGTCTTTCCCGAACCGACGTCGCCTTGGAGAAGGCGGCGCATCGCGATCGTGCGCGCGAGGTCTGTTCGCAAGTCGGCGGCGACCGCGCGCTGGCCAGCGGTGAACTCGAACGCAAACCGCGCGACGATCTGGCCGTGTTCGGCGTCCGACACGCTGGCCGCGAGCGCTCGTCCGCCGGCGTGGCGACGGCGTCGCTCGAAGAGCCGCGTCTGCAACGCGAGCGACGCCTCGAGCGCGACGCGACGACGGGCTCCGACGAAGTCTTGCTCCGAAGACGGCTCGTGAAGCGCGCGCAGCGCATTCGGAAGCGGAACGAGATCCCGTTCGCGTAGCACGTCGCTCGGCAAGGGCTCGACGAACTCCGCTGAGTGCGCGCGCGCCGCGAGCTGACAGAGCTTCCGCACCCACTCTTCACCGATTCCGTCGGCGACCGGATAGCGCGGCGCGATCGTGCCGGGTGCGGCGAGCGGTTTCAGAGGCGTGCCGATCTTCGGCGACACGAGCGACGGTCCGCGCGAGTCGACGACTCGCCCACGGAGCTCGAGCCGATCGCCGGCGGCGATCCGCTTCTGCATCCAAGGTTGATTGAAGTACAGCGCGTGAATCGTGCCCGTCGCGTCCTCGAGCGTCACGCGAAACGTCGAGCGGCGACCAAAGCGTTGTAGCGTCGTACGCGTGACGACGCCGGCGATCGTGACTTCACGGCCGACCGAGGTGCACGCCTCGCCGATCGTCGTGAAGCCGCCTGCGCTCGAAACACTCCGCGGAACGAGGAAGAGAAGATCGCGAACGGTGCGCACACCGAGTTTCTCGAGCGAACGCGCGCGGGCCGGCCCGACGCCTGGAAGGACGGTGACAGGGCTGAGTGAAGTCGGCGCGGGCGCGGGGGCCGCGACCTTCGGCTTCGACGGGATGACCTGGGTCGACATGGCTCGATGCGCGAGCAGAGGATGCCACAGTCGGCTGAGGGTGGCATAGCGATCCGGCTTTCAACGCGTCGGCTGCGAAGCACCGCGCACGTTCGGCTGACGGGACCGCGAGCGGACGGATTCTCCGGATAGATCGCAACCGAGCAACGGGCCGCGGGTCCATGGTCGCTCCGTCGGATTCAACTCGGTCGAGCGAGATTGAATTGACTACGACCCGACTTCGCGCCCGGCCGCGTGCCGCAACTTTGTCGCGGCCTCATGGACGGCACGCAGTGCGGCGGCAAGCTCGCCGGACGCCGGCAACTTCGAATGCACGGCGGACGATCTCGCGTGCTCCACATCGTCCAAATCGCCCAGTCCGCTCCCGCGGTTGAATCCGCGCACGTAGCTCAGAACCAGATCGCGCACCTCGCGCGCGTTCTCGATCCCGGCCAACTTGAACTGATGTCCGCTCCCGGCTCCCGGTTCGTTCTTTCGAGACGCGCCGCCACCCGCGGTGTCGACGAGCAGATCGGAGATGCCGAATGCTCGCTGCAACGGTCCCTGCACGATCCGCAAGTTCTGCACGTTGGCGTACGTGAGCGTCATCTCCCTGACGATCAGCGCTCCTTCACGGACGCGCAGCGACCGATCCGTGACGATGTAGTGCCGCAGTTCGTAGTCGATGCGCACCACGAACCAGCGCGTGAACGCGACCACGAGAAGCACAGGCAAGACTGCGACGATGATTGCGGTCGCCACGTACTCCTCCGCGATCAGCGAAGCGATCAGCGCGATCGACAGCGCGGCGAACACGACGACGACGCCGATGTAGAAGAGGATCAGGCGGTACGTGAGATAGCGCGGGCTCGCACGGAACACCTGAACGCTCGCATAGGCACCGGCCGGCGGTTCAGGTGCCGCGGAAGGTACTTTCAGCAACCGAACGACCAGTGACTTGAGCGGGGAGTACACGGTT
>JANLUN010000425.1:0-2344 GCA_031363505.1 Planctomycetota bacterium
CGTCGTGCGTCAGCCGCTCGTACTCAGCGAGCTCGCGGATCAGCGCGAGGAGAACACCCACGTCGGCAGGTGTAGCGGGAGTGAGCTGCGCGAGTGTCATTCGCCCGTCCGCGTTGCATCGTACAAAGAGCGCTGCCCACCGTCTCGCGCGAGACGATGGGCAGCGCTTCAGCGATGAGGAGTGATCTTAGAACTGCGCTTGTTCGGTCGAGCCTTCGAGCGCTTTCGTCGAGCTCTGGCCTTGCGACACGGCGTTCGTGACGGCGTCGAAGTAGCCCGTGCCGACTTCGCGCTGGTGCTTCGTCGCGGTGTAGCCGTTCGCTTCGCTCGCGAACTCAGCCTGCTGCAGCTCGGTGTACGCCGCCATGCCGCGCGTCTTGTAATCGCGCGCCAGCTCGAACATGCCGTGGTTGAGCGCGTGGAAGCCGGCCAGCGTGACGAACTGGAACTTGTAGCCCATCGCGCCGAGCTCGCGCTGGTAGGTCGCGATCGTTCGGTCGTCGAGCTTCTTCTTCCAGTTGAAGGAAGGGGAGCAGTTGTACGCGAGCAGCTTGCCCGGGAACTGCGCGTGGATGGCTTCGGCGAACTCGCGCGCTTCGGCGAGATCGGGGTGGCTCGTCTCGCACCACACGAGGTCGGCGTACGGCGCGTACGCCAAGCCGCGCGCGATCGCGGTCTGCACGCCGGAGTTGATTCGGAAGAAGCCTTCGCTCGTGCGTTCGCCCGTCAAGACCGGCCGGTCGCGCTCGTCGACGTCGCTCGTGATCAGCGTCGCCGCGTCCGCGTCCGTGCGGGCGACGAGCAGCGTCGGCACGCCGCACACGTCGGCCGCGAGACGCGCTGCGTTGAGCGTGCGAATGAAGCTCTGTGTCGGCACGAGCACTTTGCCGCCCAGGTGTCCGCACTTCTTCTCGGACGCGAGTTGGTCTTCGAAGTGCACGCCGGCCGCGCCGGCTTCGATCATCGACTTCATCAACTCGAAGGCGTTGAGCGGTCCGCCGAAGCCCGCTTCGGCGTCGGCGATGATCGGCGCGAACCAGTACGTGTCGCCCGAACCTTCCATATGTTGGATCTGGTCGGCGCGCTGGAACGTCTGATTGATGCGCTTGACGACGGCCGGGACGCTGTTCGCGGGGTACAGCGATTGGTCGGGGTACATCTGGCCGGAGAGGTTCGCGTCAGCGGCGACTTGCCAACCCGAGAGGTAGATGGCCTTGAGGCCGGCTTTCACCATTTGCATGGCTTGGTTGCCGGTTAGCGCGCCGAGCGCGTGCACGTAATCCTCGGTGTGCAGGAGGTTCCACAGGCGCGTCGCACCCATCTCGGCGAGCGTGTAGCGGATCTGCACGCTGCCACGCAGACGCTCCACATCCTCGTCGGTGTAGTCGCGCACGATGCCCTTCCAGCGCTCGCCGCTGTACGCCGTTCCGAAGCTCGAGCCGTTCATCCGGTTCAAGGCGGCGTGGTTGTTGTGACCGTTCGCATGAGGAGTCGTGTGTCCGTTCTCAGAGTGCATGTCTAGTTCCTCGTCGAAAGAATGTGGTCGTAGGCGGTGAGAGTCAGGAACTGTTCGAACTCGTTCGCGGTCACGAGCCGGTCGAACAACGTCCGGGCCAGATCGAAGCGTCCAGTGACGAAGCCGGTCGCACCGATCTCTTTCTTGATGCGCGTGAGCTCTTCGTCGAGCACGCCGCGCACGAGCGCTGAGGTGACCGCTCGCCCGTCGTCGAGCCGCGCACCGTGGCGGACCCATTGCCAAAGTTGCGCGCGCGAGATCTCGGCGGTCGCCGCGTCTTCCATCAAGTCGTAGAGCGGCACGCAGCCCAGGCCAGTGAGCCAGGCCGCGAGGTATTGCACGCCGACGCTGATGTTCTGACGCAGTCCTGCTTCCGTGATCGGTCCCGCGGGAACCGTGAGCAGATCCTCCGCGCTGACGTTCACGTCGAGCTGCGCGCGCGTCGCGATCTGATTCGCCGCGGGCATGTGCTGATCGAAGATCTTGCGCGCGAGCTCGACGAGGCCCGGGTGAGCGACCCATGTGCCGTCGTGTCCGTCGGTCGCTTCGCGCAACTTGTCGGCTTCGACCTTCGCGAGCGCGGCGGCATTGCGCGCCGGATCGTTCTTGATCGGAATCTGCGCCGCCATGCCACCCATCGCGTGCACACCGCGGCGGTGGCAGGTCTGGATGAGCAGCAAGCTGTAGCTGCGCAGGAAGTGCTCCGTCATCGTCACGCGCGCTCGGTCGGGCAGGACGAAGCCTTCGTGAGCTTGGAACTTCTTGATGAAGCTGAAGATGTAATCCCAGCGGCCGCAGTTCAGTCCCGCTGAGTGCTCGCGCAGTTCA
>JANLUN010000446.1:0-4869 GCA_031363505.1 Planctomycetota bacterium
GACGAGTGCGGAGAGGGCCGGGCACGCGGCAGCCAGTGTATTCGAACGGTTCTTCAATTCGCCGCAGAGTGCCGTCCAACGCGCGCGATCACAAGTCCGAGCCCACTACGCGCCGATCAGCGCGCCCGGCAGCGCTGCCGATCAGCGAGTCCCGCGCGGGCGGCGGATCGGCACCGGGTCGTGGCCGCCCTTGCACAGCGGGTTGCAGCGCAGCACGCGCCACGTCGCGTAGACGCTGCCGCGCACGACACCGTGCTCCTCGACGGCCTCGATCGCGTACTGGCTGCAGGTCGGCGAAAAGCGGCACATCGCCGGCTTGAACGGCGAGATCACGCGCTGGTACACGCGCAGCGGAGCGGTGGCGAGCGCGCGAACGAAGCTCATGGCGCCCCGCCCGACTTGTGCTTCGGGCGGCGGGTCGGATCGCTCGCGCGCCTCTCGGCCTTGTGCGACAGCGAGACGAGTTCCGCGCGCGTGTCCGCCAGCTCGGGAACGAGGCGCGGCGCGGCCGGGATCATGATCACGTCGACGCCGACGGGCAGCTCCGCGTACGAGAGTCGAAACGCCTCGCGAAAGATGCGCCGGATGCGATTGCGCCGCACGGCCGACTTCCAGATCGCGCGGCCGACGGAGAGGCCGAGGCGAGTGTAGGGGAGACCGTTCGGACACACGACGAGGGCCAGGGTGGCGCCGCGCGCGCGCGCGCCCTGCCGGTAGGCGCGCTGGAAATCGCCGCCCTTCTGGACGCGCATCTTGGTCTTGAAAACGAGGCGTGATCCCACGGGTTCGAGCGGGGTGCATCGCTTGTCGCTCCACCGCGCCCGTCCTAGCATAGGCGGCGCGAGCTCTTGCCGAGAGAGCGGCCTCTTGACTGTCGCGCGACACAACTGGATCGATGCGCGCTCGTGCGGCGCTGCGAGCGGCGATGGATTCGAGATCGCCGCGACCTCCGATCGATCGCGCGTCCTCGGCCGCTGGCCCCGATCGGGCCGCGCGGACTCGCAGGCGGCGCTGGCTGCCGCGGCGAAAGGCGGGCCGGAGTGGAGGCGCAGGCCGCGCTCGGAACGCGCTCGTCTCTTGCTCGAAGCGGCGCGGATTCTCGATGCGGCTCCGGATCCGGGCGGGCTAATCGCCGCGCGCTTGTCGCTCGAGCCGAGCGAGCTCGCAGTCCACGTCGACGGTGTGGGTGAAATGCTCGCGCGCGCGCTCGCCGGCGAGCGTCCCGAGCTCACGGCGCCCCCCCGTGGGATGACCGGCGTCGCACTCCACGCGCTGCACTGGAGCGAGATCGTGCGCGAGCCGGCGCGACGCATCTTCTCGGCGCTCGCCGCGGGCCAGTCCGTGGTGATCCTCTCCGACCGGCGACTACCGATGGTTGCGGATGCGATCGCGAGCGCGCTCGCGGCCGCAGGATTGCCGCCGGGGGCCTGGTCGCTGCTGCACGACGATGGGGCGACCGCGCGCCGCGAGCTCTTGTCGCACGACGTCGTCGACGCGGTGTGCGCGGCGGCGCCGCGGGCCGGGCTGCAACGAGTCGCGCGTGAATCGAGCGCGAGTCGCGCGCGGATGCTCGACCTCGTGGCCCTGTGCAACACGAGCCATTTCGTCGGACTCTGCGATGACGCGGCGGACGCGGCAGCGCACGTCATCGCAGCCGCGTTCGGCCGCGCACGCGCGCTGTCCGGACAAGCGCCGGGTCAGATCGGCCGCGTCCTGTGCCACGAACGCGTCTTCTCGAAGTTCACCGCGGCGTTGCTCGCTGCTCTCGAGACGGACCGCGACATCCTCCACCCGATCCCTCCGATCGATTACTTGGCACCGGGGTACACGTCGCGCGTTCACGAGCTCGGGATCGACGAAGGCGCGACGCTTCTCCACCCGCGTTCGTTCGAGGCGGCGCCGGGGAACGCGGAGCGACTCGGCGCGCTGGTGTTCACGAACGTGGATCCGTTCCTGCGGCTCGCGGCCCTGTCGCGGCCCGCGCCGTGCGTGTGCCTGATGCGCGTCGTCAGCGAGGCGGCCGGTGCCGCGCTCGCTCGGCGATTCGACGAGCCCGTGGAAGTTCTTTCGGGCTCCGCCAGCGAGCCGGACGGCGATCTCGACGCGATGTGACCACCGCGCCGTTTCGACCGCGCGCGTTTCCGGGCACAATCCGCGGTCCGCCCGGCCGATAATGGAGCGCACTAGACCGCGAGCCCCAAGTATGTCCGACCCCAAAAAAGTTCACGAGATCCTGAAGCGGCACCAATTGGCCGACGGCCTGCCGATGGTGTTCGACCTCAAGGCGTCGCACGGCTCGTGGCTCGTCGATGGCCGCACTGGCCGCGAGTACCTCGACTTCTTCACGTGCTTCGCGAGCTGGCCGGTGGGCTACAACCACCCCTCGCTGTCGGATCCCGCGTTCCTCGCGGAGCTGCAGCGCGCCGCGATCAACAACCCGTCGAACTCGGACTTGTACACGACGCTGCAAGCGGACTTCGTGCAGGCGTTCGCGACGCGCGTCACGCCTGAGGGATTCCCGCATCACTTCTGGATCTCGGGCGGCGCGCTCGCCGTCGAGAACGCGCTGAAGGCCGCTTTCGATTGGAAAGCGCGCAAGCTCGGGCTCGAGAACATCACGGACGACGGGGCGAGCCTCGTCGTGCTCCACTTCAAGGCGGCGTTCCACGGGCGCTCGGGCTACACGCTCTCGCTCACGAACACGGATCCGAAGAAGATCGCGCTGTTCCCGAAGTTCGACTGGCCGCGCGTGCACAACCCGGCGATCGAGTTCGGGCTCGACGGATCGATCCAGAACGACGTCGAAGCCGAAGAAGCGCGCTCGGTGCGCGAGATCGAGGCTGCGTTCCAGAAGTACGCGAACAAGATCGCGTGCATCCTCATCGAGCCCATGCAGGGCGAAGGCGGCGACAACCACTTCCGGCCGGAGTTCCTGAAGAAGCTGCGCGAGCTCGCGGACGAGAACGAGGCGCTGCTCGTGTTCGACGAAGTGCAGACGGGCTTCTTCGGTTCCGGCAAGGCGTGGCTGTGGCAGCACCTCGCAGTCGCGCCCGACGTCGTTGTCTTCGGCAAGAAGACACAGGTGTGCGGCATCTACTCGAGCCGCCGCATCGACGAGGTCGACGACAACGTGTTCCAGAAAGCCGGCCGCATCAACTCGACTTGGGGTGGCAACTTGACGGACATGGTGCGCTCCAAGAAGTTCATCGAGATCATCCTCGACGGGAACTTGCCGGAGAACATCACGCGGATGGGCAAGCACTTCATCGAGGGGCTGCGGCAACTCGGCAAAGAGCGCGGCGGGATCGCGAACGTGCGCGGCATCGGATCGCTGGTGGCGTTCACGCTGCGCACGCCCGAGATTCGTCAATCGGTGTTGATGGATCTGCGCGAAAAGGGCTTGCTCGCGCTCGCGTCGGGCGACCGATCGATCCGATTCCGCATGCCGCTCTCAGTACAGAAGTCCGAGATCGAGCACGCGCTCGAGCGCATCGTGGCCTGCTTGCCCGCGCGCGTGCACGCTTAGCACCGGGCCGCGCGCTCGGCTGGACGACTGCGGCGGTTCCCCATAGGCTGGTCTCCATGCGCCAGGTCATGCTCGTGTTCGCGATGGTGGTCGCAGCCGGCTGCTCCGCATCGAAGCCGGAAGACGGCGCGCCCACGACGCACGTGCACACGGAACCGGTGGTACTCGGTCACTTCACGACGCGCGACCATCGTGTGACGTGGCTCATGTCCGACGAAGGGCCGCGCTTCACCGTGCGGACGAACGGCTACGAGCTCCTGGCCTCCGAGCTGACGCCGACCGAAGTGGAAGCTCGTTTTCCCGCCCTGAGCGACTTCGTTCGCTCCGCGCTCGCCGGAAACGCCCGCGCCGTCCTCGACGCTTCTGCGTCGTGCGGCTACGGCGGCAGCGCCGTCCTCGACGCTTCCGGCGACTGACGCCGCGATGCGCGAGTGGCCGACCCCCGGTTTTCGGGGGAAGCTTCCTGCGCGCAGGCCCCGTTCCACAGGGCGCGCGATCCGTGAACCACGACCATCAGCGAGCCCCGGCCCACCTTCAAGACGAGGTTTGGAGACGGCTTTGTGAGCGACAGAGTCCCGCGATTGCCTCGGCGATGTGTCGCGAGTTCCGCGATGGATTCGCTTGCATCGACCTCGACCCACGGCGGATGCCGAGGCACGCAGCGCTCTCGCGCCGACTCTTCGACGAGTGCGGCTGGCAGCTCGAGACCGTCGCCGGGTTGATCCCCGTCGAGGAGTTCTTCGCGCTCCTGCGCGATCGCCGATTCCCGTCGCCCGATTGGATCCGCCATCCCGACGACCTCGAGTACACGCCCGCGCCCGATCTCTTCCACGACGTGTTCGGTCACTTGCCGCAGCTCTGCGCGCCGACGATCTCGTCCGCGATCGAAGCGCTCGCCGAGCGCGCGCTCGGTACGACGCCGGCCGAGCTCGTCGAGATCGAGCGCGTGTACTGGTTCACGATCGAGTTCGGGCTCGTGCGCGAAGCCGGGACCCAGCGCGCTCTGGGAGCCGGCCTCGCCTCGTCGATCGCGGAGCTCACACGCGCGCTCTCCGACCCCGGAGTCGAGCGGCGCGCGTTCACGTTCGAGTCGGCGCGGCGCACGACGTTCGATCCGACTCATCCTCAGCCGGTCTATCTCGTGGCGTCCTCGATGCCGGGCCTCGCTGCAGAGCTGGATCGACGAGCGCAGGCTGGATGAGCGCGCGCGTGGCGCGCTACGATGCTCCGTAGCGCGCAGTCCGCGCGCCGCCATGATCATCGCCATCGACGGACCGGCGGCGGCCGGCAAGAGCACCGTTGCACGGGGGCTCGCGCGCGAACTCGGTCTCACCTTCTTGGAC
>JANLUN010000461.1:0-4148 GCA_031363505.1 Planctomycetota bacterium
GGCACGTTCTTCTCCTTTGCGTCAATCATCGGCAATGCGCAGTCCGTCGCGCCCATCGGCACCTGTTCGATCTGCCGCACCACCTCTTCGAGCGAGTGCGACCGCTTGATACCCAACTCGACAACGAGACCTGGTTTGGAAAAGTGCATCCGTACCAGGCGCTCCGCGACTACCGCGAGAAGACGGGCATCCCCGCGAAGCTCGCTGTCGTGGGGATGACCGCGACGAAGTTCACGATCGCCACGTACTTGTGCGCGCGCAATCGATTCGCGTCCATGAACTCGAGCATGCCCCAGCTGCCCCACTTGCTGAACACGTCGACGCAGTTGAACACCGCGAAGAGTTGGCCGCCTTGGCTCTTCCACAAGTTCAGATACTCGCCGTAGATCTGACCCATGCGCGGATCGCGGTTCGCCGCCATGAACAGCGCATTCAGCGTCGCGTTGTTCTCCGCACCGCCGACGCCGACAAGGTGTTGCCCGCCTTCGTACGTGATCAGCGGCAGACCGCGCGCCTGTGCATTCGCGATGTTCTGCGCATTGGTCGCCATCGTCGAGATCATGTTCGTGCGCAGCTCATCGAACAGACGCGTCAGCGTCCACGTCGAGACCGACGACTGCGTCGACGCGTTGCCGAACACGCCGCCGAAGTACGGCGCCACCGCGTACACGTCCGCCGACTGGTTGGCGTTGTTCCAATCCAGGATCGTCTGACCCGTCCACGGATTGCCGGCTTGTCCGGCGAGCACGCGCACCACACGGCCACTCTGGCTGCCGAACACCGTCTTCAAGATGTTGAAGACCTCGACCGACCGTTTCGAATAGAAGCGCAGCTGCGCTTGGAACGCGTTCGTCGAGAGTCCCTGGGCCAGGCCCTGCTGCTGCGCGTACGTCGCTTGCGAGAACGTGCCGTTCCACACCTCGTTCGAGTACTCGACGTACACCTTGCGCGAGGGGTCGAGCGTGTCGCGCACCAGCGTGGCGAAGCGCGTGACGTAATCGTCGCTCGCGCGGTGCGGTATGCAGAACCACGGGTCCGACAGGGTCTGGTTCGCGAGCGCCACCATCGTCTCGACGGCGACGCCCTTGTCGCTCGACTCGAACGCACTCAGCGGGGTCGTGCGATCGGCCCAGTTCACCAGCGGCGAATTGTTGGTCCGGCCCCAGTCCATGAACCGCAACACGCTGAAATCTTTGACGATGTCGAGAAACACCGGGTGGAACGGCTGCGTCGCGTACGTCGCGAGCTGGCCCGGCATCACCACGCGGATGTTCCTCACGTAGTTCGACAGAGTGGTCGCGGTGATCTTCAGGTAGATGCCGGCGTCGCTCGGATTGGTGACCTGGATCGTCAGCTTTCCGGGTTGCTGACTGACGACCGTCGCGTCATGTCCGATCACGATCGTGCCGGTTCCGTCGTACAGCACCGTGTACTGTCCCGCGGGGTAGCGCCCCTTGTTGCCGTTGAACATCAAGGTTCCCGCCGCTTGCGTCGGAAGCAGCGAGCGCACCCAACCGTTGCTGTCGAGATCGAGCGGCAGCGGCGAGCTCCACACCGAGCCCTGGTGCGAGATCCATCCGCGCGCTTCCTTGAACGCGTCCTTGAACGGCTGCTCGGTCGTCCAATCGGTCACGACCATCGGATTGATCGCGAGCGGCGACGTGACCGAGAGCGACAAGTTGCACGTGCGCGACGTCCCACCGATGCCCGTCGTGACGTTCGCGATGTCGACCGATCCGGTGTAGTCGCCGGCGCCTAGCGTGGGAACGACCGAGCGGTCGACGTACACGATGAGCTGCGTCGATTCGCCCGGCGCGAGCTCGCCGCCGGCGGACGTGAGAGCGAGCCATTCCGCCGACGCGGAGGCGCGCCAAACGAACGGCGCATCGCTCGTGTTCGCGATGGTGTAG
This sequence comes from Planctomycetota bacterium, assembly GCA_031363505.1. GTDB lineage: Bacteria > Planctomycetota > UBA1135 > UBA1135 > JANLUN01. The sequence continues at coordinate 1,911 of JANLUN010000461.1, forward strand.
GTCGTGCTGCTCGGTCGGAACGGATCGTCCGCGCGCTGACGCGTTTCGAAGTCGTCGCCCGGCGAAACAGAGAGACCCGGCTCGGGCGGGAGGACGCTCAGCGTGCACTGCACGTGGCGGTCCTCGGACTCGTCGGCCAAGTTTCGGAAGAGGATGTCGGCGCTGTACTCGCCGCGCACGAAGCCGTTCGCCGCGACCGGGTCGATCCCCACGACGACGTCGACGCTCTCACCGGGCTCGATGTCGCCGCCCGAGGGAGTGATCTCGAGCCAGTCCGCGTCGGACATGCCGGCCCACGTGATCGTGTCCGCGCTGAAATTGTCGAGCGTGTAGGTGCGCGAGCGTGCTGGGAACGGCCCGCCGACTTGACCACACGTCGAAAAATCCGCCGAGGCAGTCACGACGAGCCCAGCGAGCTGGAGCCCGCTGACGGCCGCGTACACCGTGCTGCTGGCCGCGAGCCAACACGCGATCAGCGCAGGGATCATTCCAATGAATCGACCTGCCGACGGTCTCACCTGAGACCGGTCTTGCGTTCGCATGATGCCTCCCTGTTGCTGGTACCCCGACTGCCGGCCCTGCAGGCCGATTTATTGAATGGGGTATCGTAAAGTCTTGAGTGATTTTGCGGTGGGACATTCCCTAATCCGCATGGCCGAACTGCCGGGTTCCCCGGATGGCGGGTGAGTCTAGACCGGTCCTCGGGTCGCGCAACCCTGAGTCTTCCAGTCTTTCTCAAGCGCTCTCGCAGACGCGGTCGATCGAGAAGCAGCCCGTGCGCGGCGTGCCGCACGCGCCATCGCGACGGTCCGTCCCCGCGTCCCATGAGCCCGACCGTCCCGCTCGCGCTGATCGGCTTCGCGCTCATTGCGCTATCCGCCATGGCGTGGCGGCCGGCGCCGCGGACCGTGCTCGCGCTCTACATCGGCGGGTTTCTCTTCCTCCCCGTCGCGAGCTTCGACGTGCCCGCGTTCTCGAACTTCACGAAAGTGTCCGCGATCGCACTCTCGGTTGCGGCGGGCATCGTGATGTTCGACGCGCGACGCGTCGCACGCTTCACGCCGCGTTGGATCGACTTGCCGATCGCCGTGTTCTGCATGTGCCCGATCGCCACGTCGCTCGCGAACGGACTCGGGCTCTACAACGGCTGCGCGTCCGCGCTCCAGGAGACGGTCACGTTCGGGTTCCCGTATCTGACGGGTCGCCTCTACTTCACGGACTTGAAGGGACACCGGCTGCTCGCGACCGGGATCTTCATCGGCGGCCTCGTGTACATCCCGCTGTGCCTGTTCGAGATCCGCTTCAGCCCGCAGCTCCACCGTCTGACGTACGGCTTCCACCAACACGAGTTCGTGCAGACGATCCGCTACGGCGGCTTCCGGCCGATGGTGTTCCTGAATCACGGGTTGATGCTCGGCATGTGGATGTCGATCGCCTCGCTCATCGGGATCCTCTTGTGGCGTTCGGGCACGTTGAAGCGCGTCTTCGGCATGCCGATGTCGCTGCTCGTCCCGGCGCTCGTCGCGACGACCGTCCTCTGTCGATCGACCGGAGCGATCCTCCTGCTCGCGACCGGACTGGCGCTGATGTTCGCAGTGAAATGGATGCGCTCGGGGCTCCCGATCGCGTGTCTCGTCGCGACCCCGATCCTCTACATCGCCGTGCGCGCGAGCGACGTCTGGTCGGGCGCACAGGCCGTCGAGATGGCGCGCTCGTTCGGTGAGGAGCGCGCGCAGTCGATCCAATTCCGCTTCGACGCCGAGGACATGCTCGTGCGACGCGCGCTCGAGCAACCCGTGTTCGGCTGGGGCGGATTCGGACGCAGCATGCTCCGTGACAACGCTCCCGATCCCAGTTCGAAGCACATCGTCGTCGACGGACTGTGGATCCTGATCTTCGGAATGTACGGAGCGGTCGGTCTCGCCGCGCTCGTAGGCGTGTTCCTTCTTCCGATCGTCGCGTTGTGGCGCCAATTGCCGCCGCGCACATGGACGCATCCGAGCGTGCTCCCCGTCGGACTCGGATGTCTCGTCGCCGGCTTGTTCCTCGCGGATTGCCTGATGAACGCGCTCGTGAACCCGATCTACTTCATGATCCTCGGCGGCGTCGCGAGCGTCGCGATGTCGAGCCGCAGAGCGCTCGTGCTCCAACTCACGGGTCGCACCGCGGTCCGTGTTCCCACGCGGAAGCGGCGCGTCGCTCGCGCGCACCGTTCGGTCGCGGAAGCGGCGGACTTCC
>JANLUN010000478.1:0-2044 GCA_031363505.1 Planctomycetota bacterium
CGTCATCGTCGACCACGAGCATCCGATAGGACTGAGTCATGCTCTCCCCTGGCCCGCCGTGGCTCGGCAGCGCGTTCGTTGGTGCAGCGTTCAGCGGTTCAAGCTCGCCGCTGGCCCGCCCTAGCCTGCTCCCACTCGGGTTCGCCTGAACGGTGAACACCGGAACGGGATTCGAGGGCGGCGCTTCCATCGGAAGCGGCTACCAGTGTGAAAGATCTTTCCGCGGTTGGGAAGCAGTTTTCCGGGGAGAGAAGAACTCTACCCAGGCATGAGTGTCCGTTTGAGCGATTGCGTGACGATGACGGCATCGCGACGGCGCCGGACGGCCCCTCGGGGCCGCCGCGTCCAGCTCTTGGTCTCGGCGCCAAGCGCCGATACCCTGCCGGGCTCGCCTTGGGGCTGGAAGTCTCCACAAACAGAACCGTCACCATGGTGAGGGCGGCGTCCACTCAGCTAGGGGTTTCGCGTCTGCCCGGCCTGGCGGTCGCCGGCGATGCCGAACGGAGCCACGAATTGATCCACCCGCAGAAAGCCACCCGCGGATGAGCCGCCCCGAGTCCACCGGAACCGCTCGAAGGCCGCGCATCGTCGCGGTCGCTGGCGCGCGCCCCAATTTCATGAAGATCGCTCCGCTGCTGCACGAGATCCGGCGCCGCGGAACGATCGACGTCTTCCTCGTCCACACCGGCCAGCACTACGACACCGCGATGTCGGACGGTTTCTTCCACGACCTCGGGATCCCGGCCCCGGACGCGAACCTGGGCGTGGGCTCCGGCAGCCATGCCGTGCAGACCGCCGAGGTGATGACCGGGATCGAGGCGATCCTGCTCGAACAGCGCCCGGACGCGGTGCTCGTGGTCGGCGACGTCAACTCGACGCTGGCTGCGACGGTCGTCGCGGTGAAGCTCGGAATCCGCGTCGCGCACGTCGAGGCCGGTCTGCGCTCATTCGATCGCGGCATGCCCGAAGAGATCAATCGCCTGCTGACCGACGCGGTCTCACACTGGCTGTTCGTTTCCGAGCCGTCGGGAGAACGCAACCTGCTGCGCGAGGGTACCGATCCGACCCGGATCCACTTCGCGGGCAACGTGATGATCGACACGCTGCTCGCCCAGCTCGATCGCGCCAAGAGCCTCGACACGTTGCAGCGCCTCGGCCTCACGGCGCGCGGCTACGCGGTACTCACGTTGCACCGCCCGAGCAACGTCGACGACCCGGCGCGGCTCTCGGAATTGTTCGACGTGCTCGAGGAAATCCAGCAGCGGCTGCCGGTCGTCTTTCCGGTGCATCCGCGCACGGCCGAGGCCATTCAAAGCCGATTGGGCGGACGAACGCTAAAGCTCCGTACGACGCCGCCACTCGGATATCTCGATTTCCTGCGGCTGATGGCGGATGCGCGATTGGTGTTGACGGACTCGGGCGGGATCCAGGAAGAGACGACCGTGCTCGGCGTGCCGTGCCTCACGCTGCGCGTGAACACTGAGCGGCCGGTCACGGTGGAGCAGGGAACGAATCGGATCGTCGGCAACGATCCCCGCGTGATCCGCGCCGAGGTTGCGAAGGTTCTCGATGGCGAGAGCCGAAAAGGCCGCATCCCGGATCGCTGGGACGGTCAGGCGGCGCGGCGCATCGTCGACGTACTGGAACGCGACCTTGGAGAAAGACGTTGATCCAGAATCAAGTTCGAAAGCCGTTCTACCGGCGACTCTATGAGGGCTGGCTGACGATCGCGGGTCACTTCGGCGAGGTGCAGACACTGGTCGTGATCGGTATCTCGTACATCGTCGTGATCGGACCCGTCGCGCTGATCATGGGACGCAAGGACCTGCTGCACAAACGCGCACTCGCACCCGGCTCGGCCTGGACCGACGCCGACACGAGCGCGCCCGACCTCGATCGCGCGAAGCGCATGTTCTGAGGGAGTGAGATGAACATCCTCGGAATCTCGTGTTTCTATCACGACTCCGCGGCAGCCCTGCTCTGCGACAGCAAGCTGGTCGCGGCCGCCCACGAAGAGCGCTTCACGCGCAAGCGTCACGACCCC
>JANLUN010000551.1:0-8288 GCA_031363505.1 Planctomycetota bacterium
CGTCGACGAGCTCGAGACCCGACTGCTCGTCACCGTGCGACAAGTGCACACCGCGCGCGGGCTCCACGAACGTATCCTGCTCCGCTGGGAACTCTGGGCGCACGACGCGGACTTCGAGCCCTCCGCGATGACGTCGCTCGAAGCGCGCACCGAGTTCGAATTGGCCCTGCCCGCTGAGTTCGCGCGCGCTGGGCTCTGGCCGTGGAACGCGACCATGCCGGTCAAGCGGCCCCAATGACTGCTGCTGCGCCGGTGAAACGGTCGCGTAGGAATGCGGACACCGCCGCGGAGCGCGAGCTCCTCGGCGGTGTCCATTGCGAACCGTATCGAACTGCGGCTCAGCGCGTGGGCGGCACTTCGAAGATGCGGACCGTGCCGCGCTTGTCGGCGGCGGCCGTCGCATCCGCGTCTCCGCCGACGATGACCGTGCGGCCGTCGGTTTGGAACGCCGTCGCGGTGTTCGCGTACCGGTACGGCGCGAATTCCGCGATCATCGAGCCCGAGGTCGGATCGAACGCGATCACGCGGTGTGCGCTCGCGGCGACCGCACGCTTGCTGTCCGGAGAAATCGTGACGGATTCGACCGGCTCGCGCAGCTCGGTGAAGCGCTTGATTTCTTTCTTCGCGGTGAGATCCCAGAACGCGACGGCCATGTCGGTGCTGCCGCTGATGGCGAACTTGCCCGTCGGATCGACCGCGATCGACTTGATGTCGGCGGTGTGCGCGGCCGGGAACACGTGGAGAGTCTTGCCGGTGCCCGGTTCCCACACGCAGATCGTCTTGTCCTTGCCGCCGCTCACGATGATCGAGCCCTTGCTGTCCGACGCGACGGTGGTCACGCCCGCGGTGTGGCCCGTGAACGTGACGAGGTTCTTGGTCGGCTCGTTCGTCGGGTTCCAGATCAGGATCTCGCGACCCGAGCACGTGAGGACGCGCGTGCCGTCCATGTTGACCCACACGCACGTGACGTCGCCGGGGAATTCGCGCTTCACGACTTCCTTGCCGGTGGCGGTTTCGAAGAGGCGCGCGGTCTTGTCGGAACCAGCGGTCGCGACGTACTTGCCATCGCCGGAGATCGCGACGGCGGGGACGGGGCCGGTGTGTCCGCGGAAGACGCGCTCTTCCTTGCCGGTCGCGAAGTCGAGCATGCGCACGGCGCCGTCGGCGTCAGCGACGACGACGTACTTCCCGTTGGGGGAGACGACGACGGCTTCCGACTTCTTGCCTTGCGGCTCGATGACGCGCACGGCCGGCAGCGGCGCGGTGCGGGCGGCTCCGGCTTCCGTCGTGCTTTGCGCCGTCTTCGCGGGCGCCTTGGTCGCGTCCTGCGGCTTGAGCGGTGTTTGAGCGAGGGCCGCGGGCACGAGTGCCGCGCACAGCGCGGTCAGGGCCAGCGATCCGGAGGAGAGTTTGAATCGAGACATGAGTTTCCTTCTTCTGAGTTAGGGGAAGGCATCGCCTTCCGCGAGAGAGATGGATCCGTTCTTCACGCGGAGCTCGCGGCTGGCGAGCTCGCCTCGGCGCCGGTGGTGACACAGTAGAGACACGGCGCGAACACCATCAAAGAGGGATTTACACGCAGAGATGGAAGCGAACTGTCGCTGATCCGTGCTCGATTCCCAGCCGGAGGAACGCGGACGCCTCGCCCGCGACGAAAAAAGACACGCGGCGATGCCGGTGGGGATCGCGCTCGCCGCCGTGCGTACGTGATTGTTCGTACTCAGGGTGCGTCTGGTCGCGACACCAGGAGATCGACGCAGGCGATGCCCCATCCGCTTCCATCGACCTTCGCAAGCTTCACGCCGCGCGTCGGCGGCTTCTCGAGCGCGAGCGACAACATCTCGGGCATCCGTGCACCCGACGCCGTGTCGGCCGCACCGCTGCGCAACGTCGCGACGCGCGTCATCGGTTGGAAGTCCGCCGCCTCGCTCGTCGCGATGACGAGATAGCGATCGCGCATCGGACGCACGAGATTCCAATCTTTGTGCGCTGTCACGTTGACGGAGATGCGCTGAGTCTCGCCCGCGGGGAGCACCTTGTCCTGCTGGCCGCCGAGCGGCCAGATCAAGTTGCGGCCGCGATCTTCCGCCACCGAGAGCACCGAGATGTACGCGTCGCGCGGGCTCGTGTTCTCGACGACCAGAACCGCGAGACGCAGATCGGCGGACAGTGCTCCGGTCGCGTGATACTCGCTCGTGCGCGAGCCGGACTCGAGGCGCGGCTCTGCATCATCGACGTGCGCGTACCGTCCGGCTTCGACGAACTGGGCCAGCTCGGCTGCGGTGGGCGGTTCGAAACGCGCGGACACGCGCAGCGTGCCCGTGTCGTTCGCGAGCGCGAAGAGCGCGCGGTAACGCAGCTCCTCGCGCAGCTGCGCCTCGAGCTCGCCGACGAACGTCTCGCGGTCCGCCTCCGCGGGAGAGGCGTGCTGCCACAGCCGCAGCCCTTCCGGGGTGAAGAGCGCGACGCCGTCGCCTTCGCGATCGGCTGCGAGCAGCAGGTCGCATCGCCGTGCGTCGCCGGTCTCTGGAACGACGCGCTCGCTCCCTTGGAACCACGAAGCAGTGCGCGCACTCTCGAAGTGCACCGCGAGGGGCGACTGACCGAACGGCCGCGACTCCTCGACCGCACGCAGCGCTCCGTTCGGCGCACTGTCCGGCGGCGATTCCCACCGAGCCACGCTCGACTGCGCGCCGACGCGCACCAGCGACGCCGTCCCGATGCGCGAATCGCTCCCACCGTCGTAGAGCGCGACGCGCGATTCCACGCGCAATCCGAGCATCGAGCCCGCGTCGATCTGGATCTCCTCGTTCGGAAGTGCGCGCGCCAGGAAGCCGATCGGACGGGCGCGGAAGCGCGCGCCGAAGAGCTCGCGGTCTAGCGCGCCTTCGCTCCATACCGTTTGACCGGGAATCTGCGTCGAGAGTCGCACGGCGGCTTCGTCGGCAAGGCTGCGGTAGGAGGACTTGGGCTGTGCGTTCCGAAGGCACTGCGTCAGGAAGAACGTCAACGCGCCGTGCGATTGCACCTTGCCCTGAGCATCCTCGGTGTCGATCTCCTGCGCGAGCTGCGCGTCGCTGCAAGCGGAGATGTGCACGTACCGATCCGCTTCCACTTCGTTCGCGCCGTCGTCGTCCCGGAGCGGGATGTCCGCCGGCCAGAACGTCGAGCGCAGGCGTTCGAAATCCAGCGGCTTCGACCCCTCGTCGCCGGCGCGGACGCGCTGCACGCCGCGCGTTGCGCCACCGGAGTGACAAGAATCCGTGACGACCGTGACGCGCGGCGTGATGCGCGTCAGCGCGTAGAGGAGCGAGCGCAGCTCGTCGTCGGAGAAGTCGAACGCGCCGTCCGCGCCGCCCGCGCGACTGTCGTACGCGACGAACGTCGATTCCTTCCCACCGCGCTCGGCGAGCTTCGAGCCGGAGAGGTCGGGGATGCGCGAGCCGTGGCCGGAGAACCAGAACAAGACCTCGGTGTCCTGCGCGGCGCGCGCGATGAGCCACTCGCGGAACGCGCGCACGATGTTCTCGTGCGTCGCCTCGGCGTTCGTCAGGACGAGGATGTCTCCGGCCGGGAACTCGAAGCGGCTCTCGAGAACGTTCCGGACGAGCTCCGTGTCGCGCACGCAACCCGCGAGCTTCTTGAAGTTCGCCGGCGTCCCGGGCGCGTACTCGTCGATGCCGATGAGAAGCGCGAGCTTCTCGGCCGGACCGCGATCGCGGTCGAACGCGAGTTGTATGGAGCTCGACGCGCTGGCCGAGTCCGGCGAGGTCGCGGGCGGCTCGATCGCGACCGCACCGCCGCGCGTGCCGTCGCCTCCGCGTGTGCGCGCGGGTTCCGTCCGGTCTTCGCGCGCGCTCGTGCAGGCCGCGAGCAGAAGCGCGGAGAATGCGGCAAGGGCGCGGAGTCGTCGGGCAATGTGCATGGGATCGGGTCGAGCGTCGAGCTGGGATCGTAGCGCTCCGTGGGACCAGCGTCTTTGGACTCGGCGTTCTTGTGCCCACGACCGTCAGGGGCTTACGCACCGCTCTGGAACGTGATTCACCGCCTCGATTGCGCATGCACCCGGCGCATCGTTTCCTCTTACCATCTCAGTGGCTCGCGGAATCGGATGCAGCGCGCACGCGGTCTCCTACCGCGATCGGATCGAAACGATGGATGTCGACAACGGGCGAACCGGCGGAAGCGCGGAGGATCTGGCGGCCGAGTATGTGGCGGCACGCGCGGGCGGAGAGCCGGCCGAGTGGGCACAGTTCCTCGCGCGCCTCGCGACAGATACGGAACGCGAGGAATTCCAGGCCCTCGTGCGCCAAGCCGAGCGCGCCGAGCGCTCGCTCCCGCGCGCGCTCTCCCCCGGGACGAAGATCCGCGGCCGCTATCGGATCGCGGCCGAGATCGGATCGGGGGGCATGGGCCGCGTGTTCGCTGCGTTCGACGAGGAGCTGCAGCGCAAGGTCGCGGTGAAGGTGCTGTCCGCCTTGAACGCGGGCCAGGTTGATCGCGAGGAGATGTTCCTCAAGGAATCGCGCCTCTTGGCTGCGCTGCAGCACCCGAACATCGTCGCGGTGCACGAAGCGGGACGCGACGGCGACCTGACGTTCATCGTGATGGACCTCGTCGACGGCACGTCGCTGGCCGAGGTGATCGCGCGTGCCCGAGCGGAACTCGAGCCGCGTGCGTCGAATGGCGTGATCAGTCCGCGAGAGGGCGCGCTGCTCGAGCGCGCGATCGCGAAGAAGCAACCCGACGGCCGGCCGAACCTGATCGTCCCGCGCGATTGGTACGCGACCGTCGCACGCGTGATGCTCGAGCTCGTGCGCACGCTCGAGGCCGCGCACAGCCAAGGCGTGCTGCACCGTGACATCAAACCAGGAAACGTGATGCTTCTCGGCGGCGCCAGCCCGGTCGTGCTCGACTTCGGTCTCGCCGGCAGCATCGACACGAAGGCCGGCACCGTGACGCAAGGCTTGTACGGCAGCGTCGCTTACCTCGCGCCCGAGCAAGCGCGCTCGCAGCAAGTCGGGATGGATCCGCGCACGGACGTGTACCAGCTGGGCCTGATCTTGTACGAGCTCTTGACGCTGCAGCGCGCGTTCGCCGGCACCGCGATCGGCGACGTGCTCGAGAAGATCCGTCTGGGCGAGATCAGGTCGCCGCGCACGCTGAACGCGGCGGTGCCGCGCGATCTCGACGCGATCTGCATGATGGCGCTCGAGCTCGCGCCCGAGCGGCGCTACGCGACCGCGCGCGAGCTGCGCGAAGATCTCGACCGCTACGTCGAAGGACGCGAAGTTCCGCTCGCGATGCGATCGAGCAAGGTGCGCGCAGCGGCGCGCAAGACGCGCTACACGGTGCGCAAGCACCCCATCGCGGCGTCGATCGTCGGGGCGCTGGTCGTGGGCGGACTCGGAATGCTTGCGATGCCGAGGCGCGATCCAGGGGAGCTCACGCCCTTCTATCGCATCGACGCGCGAGAACGAGTGACGCGGCTCTCGACGAAGAACCTCAAGGTGTACCCGGGAGACTATCTCGCCAAAGACGTGACGAGCGTCGGCAAGTCGTACGTCTACACGCTGTCCGTGTTCGGCTCCGAACCCGGGGAGCGTTTTGTGTTTCCGTACCGCACCGATCTTCGCGACGCGGGGCCGTGGGGTCTCGAAGTCTACGGGTCGGACGAGGAGGGGCCGAAGCTAGTCGTGTGCGCGAAGATCGAGAACGCGGACAACCGGTTCGAGGGATTGCTCGTGCTCCAGACTCTCGACAAGGTCGACGCGTTCGAGACGTGGATGGATCAACTCCTGGCGAACGCTGGAACCACGGGCGTTCCCTACGAAAAGGCGATTCGATCGCTCGAGCAGCAGTTCACGCCCGTTCGAGGTGTGAGACAGGGGCCTTGGAACGACGAGCAACTCGAATCGGTCCGTCGCGTATTGGCCGACGAGGCGACCAAGCACGCCAAGAAGAAGTTGGACTTGCCGGGCGTCGAGGCGTTCACGATAGAATGCGAAGTCGCTGGCTCGTGATCCGTGATCGGATCGCCCGCGATCGATGGCCGAAGACATCACGCAGTCCCTCGACCTGGTCCTGAAAGCGCAGGAAGGCGATTCGCAGGCGCTCAACCGGCTCTTCGAGCGCTACTACGAACGCGTGCGTCGCATCGTTCGTCTCCGCCTTGGCGCACGCTTGCGCGAGTCGGTCGACTCGGGCGACATCCTTCAGGAAACGTTCGTCGCCGCCGTGCGCGCGTTCGGGAACTTCGAGATGCGCGAGGAGGCGAGCCTCATCAATTGGCTCTCGCGTCTCGCCGAACGGCAGATCATCGCCGCGGCCGATTACCACGGCGCGAAGAAGCGCGATCAGCGCCGCAGCGTTTCGCTGCACGCGTCGACGAGCGCGACCGCCAGCGTCTCGATGCCGCTCGCGTTTCCTGACGAGACCACGCAGCCGCTCGAGAAGCTCGCGAACCACGAAGAGACGGGGATCGTCGAACGCTGCCTCGACGAGCTTCCCGAGGAGTACCGCGAGCTCATCGTGCTCCGCAACTACGCGGGCGCGTCGTGGGAATCCGTCGCGGAAGAGACTGGCCGACCGAGTCCCGCGGCCGCGCGCATGATGCACGCGCGCGCGATGATCGAGCTCGGCAAGCTCGTGCGCGCCGCGGGCGTCGTCTAGACAAGGCGTTCAGCGCACCCAGATCTCGATCCGGGTACCGGACCAGGATTCCGCAGTGAGCGAGTCATCCGGCGTGCTCGCGGTTTCCTCCGAACCGCGCGTTGTCTTCCCGAGCGTCACCGGCCCTTGCTCGAGCGACGTCAGATCGAGCGGATGCGTCGTGGCGATGCAGTGCAGTCGCAGCGGTCCCGCGCGATAGAACGCGGCGTATTCCGCCGCGATCTTCTCGATGTTGAGCGCGGCCGGCACGGCTTCTTGATCCGGATAGACGGCGTCGTCGAGCGTCGGGGTCGCGACGATCTGAATTTCGCCATCCGGCGAAATCGTCACCAAGTGAACGTAGATCGCCACGTCCGATCGGTTGCGCACCGTGAGCGTCCAGGCCGTGTCCGGATCGACTCGGATGCGTCCGTCGTTCTCCGGCGCGATCACGCCCTGGAGCTCGTTCTCCTTGCCGACGCGTCGCAACGAGCACTCGACCTTCAGCGAGCTCGCTTCATTCTGGCGCAGGAGCTGGTCGATGCGCTGCGCGGCCGCCAGCCGGGGGAGATCGTCGGAGAACGCTGCGATCTCTTGCCCCGAGGATCCGTTCGCGGACAGCGGCAACTGCGTCTCGTCCGCTGCGAACGCGACCCAACGTGCGTCGACTCGCCGGAGCGAAAGCACGCCGTCGTCGCGCGACACGCAGCGCACGATGCCCTTCGACTCGAGCGCGCGGATGAGCTCGGCCTGCGCCGCCGCGTCGAATTCGCCCTCGATCGCGATCCGCGACGTGACGCTCGTCGCGCCGCGTTCGAGAAGGAACGCCGTGCGCTTTCCGGCCGCGCGCGCATCGTCCGCCGCTTCGAGCCACTCGGCGACGGACTCGGTCGTGCCCACTCGAGCGAGCCGCACACGGCCCAATCGACTCGGCAAGTTGTCGCGCAGCGCCTCCTCGCCGCACACGCTGAACACGTCGCCGGCGGACAACCCATGAAGGCGTCCGCCGGACAGTTTCAGTGCCCCGCTCGGTCCGACTTCGAGCGGAAAGCGCGGTGTGTGCGCCGCGGCGACAGGTTCGAACAAGACGTAGCCAGCGAGGCTGCCTTCCAGGATCGGTGTCTGTTCCTGTTGGCTTTGGCGTACGCGTCGACCGACGCGGATCATCAGATCGGTGTAGGACGCGCCGGATGGAAGCGAACTCAGCGCGTCCACGAGGTGGAAGGTGAACACGCCGCGCGAGATCTTCGTGCTCGGTTCGTCCGGTGGGCTCGGCGCGTCGACCTGCATCTCGTACGCGCTCTGGTCCGCGCGGCACGCTGCGAGCGCGACGTACTTCAACGCGGGCGGCACGTAGCCGGAGCCGCTGGGAATCGAAACTGCGTGCGGGCTCGCGCGCGCCGCGCCGAAGCCGCGGCGTGTCGGCTCGAGGAAGCGCCGGCCCAGCGGGGTCTCCGCTCGCGTATTCGTCCCCGAGCTGCAGCAGTCGAAGATCAAGACGACTTGGTCCGTCTTCTGATTCGCGCGTTGAATGAGTTGCCCTATCTCCTCGTCGCGGATGTCCTTGCACGGGCCCGGCCCCGCGGTCGCGTCGAACGGCACGAGCGTCTCGTCCCAGCGGTCGCGCTCCTCGAGCG
>JANLUN010000574.1:0-2770 GCA_031363505.1 Planctomycetota bacterium
CCGATCTTGAAGTTCTCGCGGCTGCGCTGCGTCTGCGCGCCGTAGAGCATGTCGGAGGGGACTTGGATCGGGCCGAAGGAGTCGGATTCGGTGCGGGTGGAGGACATCGCGACAGGTTAGCGCAACGGTGCCACCGGATCACTTGCGCCGCGCGACCGCGATCAACGACGTACCCGGCCAAGGCAGCACTCGATCGAGTGGACGCATCAACCACGTCGTGTGGTTCACGATCTTTAGCTGCAGCCGGCCGAAGTGGCGGCGATTCAGCACCTTCCCGTTCCACCACCAACCCGGCGTCGTCGCGCGATTGAAATCGAAGACGCGCTCGACCTCGAAGCCGGCGCGAGTGAGGCTCTCGCTCAGCGACTCGCGCGTATAGCGCCGTTTGTGTTCGAGCACTTCGTCGAGCGTGCCGAAGAGCCGCGGCCCCTGCGGAACGAGGACGATGGCGCGGCCGCCGGACACGAGTGCGCGCCGGATGTTCGCGAGCGCACCGGCTTCGTTCGGCACGTGCTCCAATACGTTCAGGCAGACGACCGTGTCGTAGCCGCCTTCGAGCGCGTCGAAGTCGCTCGACTTCTCCAAGTCGCAGCGCCGCACGTCGAGGTACGGCCGGCCCATGAACGCGCCGCGCAGGTAGTCGACGTGCAGATCGCTGACATCGGTGACCGTGTAGCGATCACGCGGCACGAAGCCGCGCGTCAAGTTGCCGATGCCCGCGCCGATTTCCAGTACGCGAGTGCCGAGCAGCGGCCGGATCACGTCCCCCATCCAGCGGTTGAACTTCGGCACGTTCGACAGGCTGACGAGGATGTTCGTCCCGTGCTCGTCGTCCTTGTAGATGTCGTCGACGAGCGCGAACTTCACCATCGCTCCGAGCGCGAGCAGCCCGTCCCTCGCGCGGATCTTCTTCCCTTCCTCGTACGTGCGGCCCGAGTAGCGGATCGGCACCTCGAAGATGCGCGCGCCGCGCTTCGCGAGCTTGAAGACGAGTTCGGGCTCGATGCGGAAGTCGCGGCTGCGCAGCGGGATCGATCGAAGCAGCGTCGTGCGCGCGGCCTTCGTGCACGTCTCCATGTCCGTGAGGTTGAGATCGGTGAGCCAGTTGCTGACGCCGGTGAGGAACCGATTCGCGAGCGAGTGGCGGTAGTAGAGGACCCGGCGCGATCCGCTCGCCATGAAGCGCGAGCCGAACACCGCGTCGGCGTCGTCGTCGAGGAACGGCGCGACGACGCGCGGAAGATCGCTCGCGCTGTACTCGAGGTCCGCGTCCTGGATCACGGTCACGTCGCCGCGTGCGCGGTCGACGCCGGTCGCCACCGCGGCGCCCTTGCCTTGATTGCGGTCGTGCAGCACGAGCGTGATGCGCTGCGGGTGGTCGCGCGCCAACTGCTCGAGGATCGCGCGCGATCCGTCCGTCGAGCCGTCGTCGACCACGACGAGGTCGAGCCGCGAGATGCGCTCGTCCTCCACGGCGAGGATGCGACGGATCGACTCGGCGACGAGATAGCGCTCGTTGAAGACCGGCATGACGACGGTCAGCGAGAGACTCGTTTTCGCGGGGGGCCCGTTCATGGATTGGCGGCGCGTTTCTACGTTGCGCGAGGGGACGTGTCGAGCACGAGCCAGCGCGCGGACCGGAAGAAGTGGAACGCGGCCCAGATTTCGACGGCGCATACGCACAGCAGCGAGGCGCGCAGACCGTCGACACCGAGTCGCGCGCCGAACGCGTCGCTCAAGAGGCCGACGAGCTGCGGCCCGAGTCCGAGTCCGATGACGTTCACCACGAAGAGCAGGACCGCGGACGCGAACGCGCGCATCGAAGGCGGAACGAGCCCTTGCGTCAGCCCGAACACGGGCCCGAACCAGAACGCGCCGAAGATCTGCGCCGGGATGAACCAGAGAAGCGCCGCGGTCGAATCCGACTGCGTCGTGAAGAGGACCAAGCACGGCAGCGACAGCGCGCGTCCGATCGACGGAATCCACACGTGCCAGCGCGGATCGCGCTTTCCGAGATGGTCCGCGAGCACGCCGCCGAGCAGGGTTCCGAGCGCACCGCCCAAACCGCTGATGAGCCCGAGCCACGTACCGATCTCGCGACGCGACATGCCGTGCGTCCGCTCGAGGAACGCGGGGTTCCAAGTGAGGAAGGCGTACCCGACGACGGACGCCAAGGCGGCGCCGAGGCACACGTGACGAAACGCGCGCAAGTTCCAGAGGAGCCGCAGTGATCCGGCGAAGTCCGAGCGTTCGGAGCGCGCGCTCGCCGAGTGCGCGGGGCGCGGCGGCTCACGCAAGCTCACGCGCGTGATCACGGCCAGCACGAGCCCTGGTAGACCGACGATGGAGAACGCGCTGCGCCAACCGAATGCGTCGCTCATCCACCCGCCGATCACGAAGCCGGCCATGATCCCGATGTTGATGCCGCTCGAGTAGATCGCCATCGCGGTCGCACGGCGCTCCGGCGGGAAGTAGTCCGCGATCAGCGAGTGCGCCGCCGGACTGCACGCCGCCTCGCCCACTCCGACGCCGACACGCGCGAACGCGAGATGCCAGTAGCGCGTCGCCAATCCCGACAGCGCCGTCATGCCGCTCCAGAGTGCAAGGCCGATCGCGATGATGTCACGCCGCACACCACGGTCCGCCCAACGCGCGATCGGAATGCCGGCGCAGGTGTAGAACAGCGCGAACGCCGGTCCCGTGAGAAACCCCATCGCCGTGTCCGACACGCCGAGATCGCGCCGGATCGGCTCGAGCAGGATCGAGAGGA
>JANLUN010000586.1:0-7346 GCA_031363505.1 Planctomycetota bacterium
CGTCGTCGGCACCGTCGAGCGCGACGGCTTTCTCTTCGAGACCGGCCCAACCACGGTGCAAGCATCGGCCGCGGGCTTTCGCGCGCTGTCCGCGGACGTCGGTCTCTTGGACCGGTTGATCGTTTCACAACCCACCGCGGACGAGCGCTATCTGTTCCATCGCGGGAAGCTGCACGTCTTGCCGGCGTCGCCGGCGGCGCTCATGAGCTCGTCGATCCTCTCGTTCTCTGCGCGACTTCGTCTCGCGAGCGAGATCACGCGACCTTTCGCTCCGAGTCGCACCTCGGACGATCCGGATCTCGAGACGTTCTTCACGGAGCGCATCGGTCCCGAACCGACGCGCCTCTTCGCCGGCGCGTTCGTGCGCGGCATCTTTGCCGCGGAGCTGCGGGAGTTGGGCATGCGCAGCGCATTCCCTTCGCTCTGGTCCGCCGCCGTCGAGCACGGTGGATTGATCCGCGCGGCGCGCGCGTCGAAGGACACCCCGCGCCCGCCGCTCCCCGGGCCCGACGTTCCGCGCACGTCGCTGCTGTCGTTTCCGAATGGACTTCGAGAGCTCGTCGACGCACTCGCAAGATCGCTCGGTTCGCACCTCGTCACGCAGTCGCGCGTGACGCGCATCGAACGCAACGCCGGATCTTGGCGCGTGACGACGGAGAGCGGCGCCGCTCACGATGCTCCGCTCGTCGTGCTCGCGACGTCCGCGCCGATTGCCGCAACGTTGTTGGCTCCGTTCGCTGACGCACGTACGCCTGTGGACGGCTTGCGACAGATCGAGCACGCACAGCTCACGCTCGTTCATCTCGGTCTCGACTCGAGCGAGATCCCGAGCTTCCCGCCCGGCTTCGGCTTTCTCGTGCCGCCGCCCGAACGAGCAGGAGCTCCGGCCGATCCCGCGGCGCCGCGCGTCCTTGGTACTCTTTTCACGTCGAACCTCTTCGCAGGGCGCGCGCCTCCTCGAGCCATCGCGGTGTCGAGCTTTTACAAGACCACGGACGTCGAAGGACTTTCCGACTCGGACCTCGCCGAGGAGGCTTGTGTCGATCTAGCGCGCGCGCTCAGGCTGCGGACGCCGCCGCGTGCGCGCGCTTCATTCGCGCAGCGTTGGGACGACGTCATTCCGCGCTACTCACCGGGCCACGCGGACCGCGTGCGCGACCTGCTCGCCGACATGGAAACGCACCTCTCCGGAATCCACCTCGCCGGCTGTTACACGGCTGGGATTTCAGTCGATCAAGTCATCTTGCGAGGCCGCGCGGTGGCGCACGCCATTGCTGAGATGGAGCTCTCTTGAGAGGCGCGCTACAGAGCCTGACCGTCCTCTTGCCGACGCTGTACATGCTGTGCGCGATCCTGCACGGCATGGCGTTCGGCGGCGTGCGCGCGCCGCAGGTCAGCGGCCTGCGCCGATTCGTCGTGCGCGCGACGATCGCGGTGCACATCGCTTTCTTCTGGTTGCGCGGCGCGGCCGTCGGTCACTTTCCCGTCGCCGACTTGTGGACCACCGTGTCCGCCGTCGCGCTCGCGACTGCTTTCTTGTACGCCGGACTCGCGCGTCACCTGAAGCATCCCGGCACGGGCGGAGTCGTGCTCGGGCTCGTGCTGCTCTTGCAGCTTCTCGCGTCGTCGTTCGGCACAGTCGAGCCGGTCGCGCGCGTCGGCGGTATGGGTGCATTCCAAGTGCTGCACGTCTCGACGAGCGTGCTCGCCGCGGCGGCCGTGCTGCTCTCCGGTATCCACGGCGCGCTCTATCTCGTGCTGTTTCGCGAGCTGCGTGAGCGGCGCTTCGGCGCGCTTTTCGATCACCTGCCCGATCTCGACTGGCTCGCGACGATGACGCGGCGCTCGGCGCTCGCGGGTTTCGTCGGGCTCACGATCGGTCTCAACGTGGGGTTGTGGATGGCTCACCGCGAACAACCGGGTCAGTTCGACTACCGCGCATCCGAGGTGATGCTGTCGCTCATCCTGTGGATTCACTTCGGCGTGGTCGCGTTCTCCGGCGTGATCCGCGGATTCGGTGCACGTCGCACATCGATCGCGGCGACGGTCGGGCTCATCGCGCTCCTCCTGTCGCCGATCCTGATTTTCTTTCCAGGCCGCTCGTTCCATTCCGGCATCTGACGATGGACCCCAAGCTGACGTTGACGCTCGTCGGGATCTCGCACCGCACCGCACCGGTCGCGGTGCGCGAGCGCTACGTCGTCAGCCAAGCGGACCTCGCGAGCGCGCTCGGCTCGCTACTCCAGATCGCGGGTGTGTCGGAAGCCTTCGTCTTGTCGACGTGCAACCGCACCGAAGTGCTCGTCGTCGGTGAGCACGGTGTCGATCTCGCGCCGTCCGTGCGCGCGCAGGTGTTCCGCAACCTCGCGGAGGATCACACGTACGTCTACCACGACACGCAGGCACTGATCCACGTCTTCCGAATCGCCGCAGGACTCGACAGCGTCGTCGTCGGAGAGAGCGAGATCCTCGCGCAACTGAAGCGCGGCGCCGACACCGCGCAGCAGGTGCAGTCGCTCGGCGCGCTCCTGAAGCCGCTCCTGCAGCACGTCTTGCACGCCGGGAAGCGCGTGCGCAGTGAAACCGAGATCGGGCAAGGAACGCTCTCGGTCGCACGCGTCGCAGTCGACATCGCGGCGCGCGTATTCAGCCGCTTCGATCGCTGCCGTGCGCTGATCGTCGGCGCAGGCGAGACGGGGCTCCTCGTCGCGCGGCATCTCAAGGACCGCGGCATCGGGACGCTCGTGTTCGCGAACCGAACGCTCGAGAACGCGCAGGCGGTCTCGACCGAGCTCGGTGCGCAGGCTTTCGCGCTCGACGCGCTGCCGCGACTCATTCCCGCCGCGGACCTCGTGATCGCGTGCGTCGAAGGCGGCTCGCAGCCGATCGACACCGGTGTGTTCGACACGCACAAGCTCTCGAAGCGCGAGCGGCCTCAGCTCGTGATCGACCTCTCGGTACCGCGCGCCGTCGCGCCGGATGTCGCGCGCCGACCGAACCTGCTCTTGTACGATCTCGACGACCTCGCACGCGTCGTGCAAGAGAACCGCCGCGGTCGCGAAGGTTCGAGCGAAGGCTCGGCCGAGATCCTCGTCGCCGAGCTCCACAAGTTCCTCGCACTGCGCACGTACGCTTCGTTCACGCCGGCGATCGCAGCGATGCGCGAGCGCTTCGACTGTGTCCGCGACGAAGTCCTCGACTCGATCGCGGGCGCGCGTAGCGATCCCAAGGACATGGAGCTCGCACACGTTCTCGCGAAGCGACTGCTCGACACCGCGCTGGCCCACATGAAAGAGAGCGCGCGACAAACGCGTTCGGAAGACGCGCTCGACCGCGAGTATCAGCGCTTCCTGGAGAACCTGTGAAGCTCATCCTTGCGACGCGCGCGAGCCCGCTGGCGCTGTGGCAGGCGCGCACTGCGCAGGCGCTGCTCCAGTCCGCGCAACCCGCGCTCGAGGTCGAGCTCCTCACCGTTCAATCTACGGGCGACAGAGATGATCGGCTCGACCCCGCGAGCTTCGGACGCGTCGGCATCTTCACCGCCGAGATCGATCACGCGGTGCAGAGCGGACGAGCACACGTCGGAGTGCACAGTCTCAAGGACATGAGCACGCAGATGCCCGCGGGTCTCATGCTCGGCGGCGTGCTCGCGCGCGGTGCTGTCGAGGACGTGCTGGTGAAGCGTGGAGGCGGACGGCTGCAAGATCTCCCGCGCGGTGCGCGCGTCGCCACGGGCTCCGTGCGCCGAATCGCGATGTTGAAGCATCTGCGGCCCGACATCGAAACGATCCCGATCCGCGGCAACGTCGAGACGCGCCTGGCGAAGCTCGATCGAGGCGAGGCCGACGCGCTCATCCTCGCGCGTGCGGGACTCGAACGATTGGGGCTGGGCGGCCGGATCAGCGAAGTGTTCGAGACGCAGCACTTCCTGCCCGCGGTCGGACAAGGGATCGTCGGCCTCGTGTGCCGCGCGGACGACGAAGCGACGGTGCGCGCACTGTGGACAGTGAGCGATCGTGAGACGGCTGCCGAAGCGACGGCGGAACGCGCGCTTCTCCACGGCCTTCACGGCGGCTGCAACGCGCCCGTCGGCGGTCATGCGCGTGCCGCCGAATCGGCGCTGATGCTGAAGGGCCGCGTGCTGTCGCTCGACGGCCGCGAGGTCCTCGAGGCCGAGATCGGTGGCCTGGCGCATGACGCCGAAGCGCTCGGCCGGCAACTTGCCGAGCGACTCGTTGCGAGCGGCGCGAAACGCCTCATCGACGCCGCGCGAACGCACGGATGACTGCGCGCGTCTTGATCACCGGGCCGATCGAGGGCGCGGGTGACTACGCGCGCGCTGCGCAGCAAGCTGGCTGGGTTCCGATCGAGCTCCCGGTCCTCGCGGTCGAAGCGACGAGGGTCGACGTGTCGGGCATCGCGCGCGCGCGCTACGACTGGATCTGCGTCACGAGCTCGAACGCGCTCGCGTTCCTCGCCGACGCGGCACACGAAGTTCCGGAGATCACCGGCGTTCCGTGCGCCGTCGTGGGTTCTCGCAGCGCGGAACGCGTGATCGCGCTCGGTTTCGCGCTCGGAATGCCGGCGGCGTCCGATGCGGCTGCGCTCGCCGACGCTCTCGCCACGCTCATGACGCACGATTCGCGAGTCCTATGGCCGCGCGGTTCGATCTCCGATGAGCTCGCGCGTCGATTGCGCGAGCTCGGTTTCGATGTCTCCGCCCCGGTCGTCTACACGACGCGCGAGCTGGCTTCGCGAGCGCGTGCGCCGCGGACGGAAGCGGTGTTCTTCGCGAGCCCATCCGCCGTCCGCGCCTGGTTCAGCGGAGCGGCGAGCGACTCCTCCGGCGCGCGCACCGCGATCGCGATCGGAAGGGCCACGTTCGACGCGTTGCACGCGGAGACAGACGCGACGTTCTTCGATACCATCTCGCTCCCCGAGCCGACACCCGAGGCGTTCGCTCTCGTGCTCCAGCATCTCGACCTTTCGACACCGTCATGAACTACTCGCCGACTCCTGGATACGGTCAGGGCATGACCCCCGGTCCGGGTGAGGAACCGCCGCCGCTTCCGCCCGAGTACTTGATCCAGCGGCCGCGTCGATTGCGCGCGCATCCCTCGCTGCGGCGCATGATCCGGCAGACGCGTCTCTCGCGCGACGACCTCGTGCTCCCGCTGTTCGTCGTCGAAGGCAAGGGCGTGCGCACCGAGGTGCCGTCGATGCCGGGCGTGTTCCGCGAGTCGGTAGATCGCTTGGCCGAGACTTGCAAAAAGGTCGAGGATCTCGGCATTCCGGGTGTGCTCCTCTTCGGTGTGCCGAGTGAGAAGGATGCCGAAGGACGTCTCGCTTGGTCGCCTGACGGAATCGTGCAGCGTGCGCTCGTGGGAGTCGAACGCGCCGCGCCGTCGCTGCTGCGCATCGCGGACTTGTGTTTCTGCGAGTACACGGATCACGGCCACTGCGGCGTGCTCACGACGTGGGGCGATGTCGACAACGACGCGACGCTCGAGAACCTCGAGCTGCAAGCCACGTCGCTCGCCGACGCCGGCGCGCAGGTGGTCGCGCCCAGCGGGATGATCGACGGCATGGTCGGCTCGATCCGCGCGGCGCTCGACGAGACGGGCCACGTGAACGTCTCGATCCTGTCGTACGCGGTGAAGTACGCGTCTGCCTTCTACGGGCCGTTCCGCGATGCCGCCGAATCGGCGCCGGCGTTCGGCGACCGCAGCACGTACCAGATGGATCCTGCGAACAGCGACGAGGCGCTCCGCGAAGTGGAGCTCGACATCGACCAAGGCGCCGACATGCTGATGGTCAAGCCCGCGATGCCGTATCTCGACATCGTGCGGCGCGTGCGCGAGATGGTCGACCTGCCGCTGTGCGCTTATCAAGTGTCGGGCGAGTACTCGATGATCAAAGCCGCAGCCGCGAAGGGCTGGATCGATGAAGCGCGCGCGGTCGAGGAATCGCTCACGTGCATCAAGCGCGCCGGAGCGGACTTCATCATGACGTACTTCGCGCGGGACATCGCGAAGCGACTGCCGTGAGCGCGCACGAACGCCGACACGCAGGCGTTGAGCCGACCTTGAACCTCGAACGCTCGCGTCACGTCTTCGAAGCCGCGCAGCAGCTGATTCCCGGCGGCGTCAACAGCCCCGTGCGCGCGTACCGCGGCGTCGGCGGAACTCCTCCGCACATCGCGAGCGGCCGCGGAGCGATCGTCACCGACATCGACGGCAACGAGTACATCGACCTCGTCTTGAGCTACGGGCCTCTTATTGCCGGTCACGCGCATCCGAACGTGATCTCGGCGCTGTCCGCCGCGATCGCGAAGGGCACGGCGTTCGGCGCACCGACCGAGGGCGAGCTCGCGATGGCGCGCCAAATAGTGGACCGCGTCGGCAGTGTGCAGATGGTGCGCCTCGTGAACTCCGGCACCGAGGCGACGATGAGCGCGCTGCGACTCGCGCGCGCGGTCACTGGCCGCGATCTCCTGATCAAGTTCGACGGCTGCTACCACGGGCACGGCGATTCGTTCCTCGTCAAAGCGGGCTCGGGCGCGTTGACGCACGGTGCGCCCGATTCACCCGGCGTGCCGCGCGCGCTGGCGGAGCTCACGCTCGTCGCTCAGTACAACGACCTCGAGAGCGTCGAGCGCTTGTTCCTCCAATACACCGACCAAGTCGCGTGCGTGATCGTCGAGCCGGTTGCCGGGAACATCGGCTGCGTACTGCCCGCGCCGGGTTTCCTCGAAGGCTTGCGCGACTTGTGTGATCGACACGACGCGCTCCTCATCTTCGACGAGGTGATGACCGGCTTCCGCGTCGCACGCGGCGGATATCAAGAGCTGTGCGGCGTGTTCCCCGATCTCGTCACGCTCGGCAAGGTCATCGGCGGCGGATTGCCGATCGGCGCGTACGGCGGTCGCGCTGATCTCATGCTGCACGTCTCGCCGGCGGGGAGCATGTACCAGGCGGGCACGCTGTCGGGAAACCCGATCGCGGTCGCGGCTGGGCTGGCGACGCTCGACTTGTGTGACGAGCCGGAGTTCTACGAGACGCTCGAAGCACGCGCCGCGGAGCTCCAATCTGGGATCGAAGCCGCCGCGAAGAAGCACCGCGTACCGATCCACGTCGGACGGCAAGGCTCGATGCTCTGCCCGTACTTCTCGACCGAGCCCGTGACGACGCTCGCGCACGTGATGCGCACCGATCGCGAGCTCTGGACGAAGTTCTTCCGCGCGCTGCTCGAGAACGGCGTCTTGATCCCGCCGTCGCCGTTCGAAGCTTGGTTCGTGTCGAGCGGGGCCCGCGCGCCCTCGCGGGAGGGCGGGGGGGGGGCGGGGG
>JANLUN010000602.1:0-1322 GCA_031363505.1 Planctomycetota bacterium
CGTCGTCGCGATGTCGCCGCGCTTGACGTCGCCGATCACCAGGAGACCCCGTGAGTGTGCGTGCGCGATCACGCGCTCCCAGGCTTCGGATCCAGCAGGCCCGTACGTCTCGAAGAACGCTGACTGCGGTTTGACCGCGGCGACACGGCCGGCGACGAGGTCGATGACTTGACACAGGAAGCTCGTCACGTCGCGAGCCTTCTCTTCGCGCGTAGCGGATTCGCTGCGCGCTGCGGCGAACTCGTCGGGCAACGAGTCGGGATGGGGATCGAGCCCGATGAGGCACGGATTTCCGATGCGCTCGACCGCGGCGTCCAATCGATCGGCAAAGTGCATCGGGAGCGGCCTCCTATTTAGGAATGGCGCGCGGCCGCGGATCCTAACGCGGGGATCCGCTCGTGCCACGCGAGGCCGGATCGCGGGCAACGGCGCGGCGCCGCCCACAGCGCCGCTCGGGCGGTCAGCTCACGCGCGATCCGGCGTGGCCGGCTTGCAGGAACTTGCGTGCGACGAAGTCGCCGAGCGGAAGTCCGCGCAGACTGAGTCGGAAGCGACCGGCGTCACGTTCGAGCAGTCCGTCGCGAAGGAGCGCTTCGGCGACCGCGAGCGAGCCATCTTGCTCGACGGCACAGCCCGCCCGCGCTCGCGCGTCTTCCGGATCTAGACCTTCCGCGAGTCGCAATCCGAGCCACCACGTCTCCGCGAGTCTCTCCCGCGGCGCGAGCTCCTCGTCCCACACGCGCGCTGATCCGCCTTCATCGATCCGTGAGCGATAGGACGCGACGCCCTTGATGTTCCCGGACCGCGTCCAAGCCACCTTGCTGACGGCCGAAGGTCCGAGTCCGACGTAGGGACCATTGCGCCAATAGTTCACGTTGTGGCCACATTGTCTGCCGCTTATGGAGAAGTTGGATATCTCGTAGGCGTGATACCCACGCCTGGCCGCCACGTCGCGGGTGGCGTCGAACAGGGCCAGCTCGAGCTCTTCGGGCTGCTTCGCGAGGCGCCCTTCCTCGAGCCAACGACGGAAGAGCGTCTCCTCCTCGAAGGTCAGGTTGTAGGCGCTGAGGTGATCCGGCCCGAGGTCGAGGACCCGATTCAGATCTGCCGTCCATCGCTCGAGGCTCTGACCGGGCACCGCGAAGATCAGGTCGACGTTGACGTTGGTCGCTCCAGCCGCGCGAGCAGCATCGAACGCGCGAAAACTGTCGGCGACGCTGTGCACGCGTCCGAACAGTTGGAGCACCTCGTCGGAAAGGCTCTGGAATCCGATCGAGAGTCTGCGGACACCTAGTCCGAGGAGCGCGCGCGCCTTGGCTTCG
>JANLUN010000633.1:0-1632 GCA_031363505.1 Planctomycetota bacterium
CCGCTTCGAGCGCGCCGACTGCGTGTCCGTGTTGCACAGCATCATCTCGACCGGTCGGAGCTCCGCAACCCGCCCCTCGAACTCATGACGAGCACGAGCATTCGGGGCGACGCTTCGTGAGACCATGCACGCTTACCGGCATGTCTCGGTCATCGCTACGCCGCACGGCGTGGAACGCTCCGGCTGCGCCGTCGCACGATCCATTCGAGGAGTGTCGCCGCGAGCACACCGAGCGCGTACGAGACGAAGTCCCGCGGGTCGAAGCCGCTCCCGAGCACGAGCTGTCCCAAGGTTGTCCGCCGCACCGCATCCAGCGTGGGGAGACGATAGAGCTGACTCACCTCGACCGCGAAGCAGATCGCCAGCGCGGCAATCCCCCGCGTGCGGAGCGAGGCGCCGGGAAAGAGCGCGGTGACCCACCACGCGATCATCGCCGCCCAAAGCGCGTCCCCGAGTACGTCGCGCAACGCCACCCCGAGAATGTCGCCGCGCCAGTGCACACAGAGGCCAATCGCAATCGTCCCGACGGCGAGCGCGACGAACGTGGCACGAGTGCGAACTAGCGGAGGCATGCGATGCGCGGGTTCCTGTGCCACCTGAAGGTCGAGCGCAACGCCTTGTTAACCCCCGCTTAGCTTGTTGCGAAGTTCTATCAGTCCTGCGTTCAGTGCTGCGCGACCTTCGTCCAAGTTTTCTCCGTGCTCCCAGTCGAAGAATCGCCGTTCCCATTCAACTTGGTCGAGGTATCGTCGCTTGCCGTCCGGAAATTTCGGATCAAGCGAAAGGACTTCACGTAACTTCGCTTCCATGTCCGGCGGGAAGGGATGATTCCCGTGGACGAGCATGTCGGTCAACGGATGATCGCCGGGTTTACCGCTGGGCATTTGTTGATAAGAAGAATTGCTGACCTAACGATCTCGCGTTCAGCGGCGAGCAGCCGCCCGAGCAAAGCGAGGAAAGCGATCGTCCGCCTGCAACGCGTTGGTAGGCAGCGCGACGCTGGTCACGCTGAAAGCTCCAGGGTCTCGCCGCCTATCTTCAGCGCGTGCCAGAACTCCAGGTCTTCCGGATCGTCGAAACTGAAGACAAGGCCGACGTAGTCCTGACCTCGGAAGTCGACTCTGATAACATCGACATCCTTGACGGTCGTCGTCACCGAGAAACTGCCCAGCGAGACGGCGACGGTCATGCCGCGCTTGACCTCACCTTCGGTCACGTCACCGACCGCGACGAATAGCTGGCGCGATCGAATGAAGAAGGACCCGATCGTTGAGAACTTGGCTCTCATCTGTCTGCCTAACGTCTTTGACCATCAGCCGCCGGCGCCGCTTGGAGCGCCGGTCGGCTGCATCGTCTTGTTGGGCGGGGCATCGAAGGGCGCACTGAGGCGTCACCGCATGACGTAGGACACGGCGAAGCCAACACCGACAAGCGCTACGACGACTGACAGCGCGAGCCATACACGGCGGCGTCGATTGCGCTGGTAGTTGGCCCAACCGTCTGCGTCATGATAGTGTATGTTGTTCGATGTAAGAAGCACGGCACCTCCGTGAATCAGACCTTGATGGCGTTTCATGTCGTTCGAACGGCTGAGTGTAAACTGAATCGACGATTCAGCTGTGAAAGCGCGAG
>JANLUN010000638.1:0-4171 GCA_031363505.1 Planctomycetota bacterium
AGCTCGACGCGCTGGCGCGCTGAGGAGCTCGGTGCGGCGTATCCGTGCCTCACGCGACCGCTCAAGCGCGCGCGGTGCCGCGCACCGTCACTTAGAAAGCGCTCTTCGACCGGCGGTTCGCAGGGTCGGCCCGCGCCCCAGTTCGTGTAGACTCTTCGCCCGCTTGGGCAAAAGCACACTGCGCGAGACACTGGAAGCGGTGCGCACGGGCCGTCTCTCCGTCGACGACGGCCTGCGCGCGCTACGCGATTTCCCCGTCAAGGACCTCGGCCACACGCAGCTCGACACGCACCGGGAACTGCGCTGCGGCGACGCGGAGGTCGTTTACGGCGCCGGCAAACGCCCCGTCGAGATCCTCGAGATCGCACGCGCGGTGCTCGAGCACCACGACCGCTTGCTCGTGACGCGCGCATCCGACGAAGCCGCAGCGCTCGTCACGAAGGAGATTCCAAGCGCGCAGTGGCGGCCGGTCTCGCGCACGATTACCGTCGAGCCGACGGAAGGCTGCGAGGAGACGGGCCTTGTGCTCGTCGTCAGCGCCGGCACGTCGGATCGGTCCGTCGCGGAAGAAGCGGCCGTGACAGCGCGACTCCACGGCGCGCGCGTCGAGGAGATCTCCGACGTCGGCGTCGCGGGCATCCATCGCCTGCTGGCTCACACGGAGCGACTGCGCGCGGCCGAGGCGCTCGTCGTCGTCGCGGGAATGGAGGGCGCGCTCCCGAGCGTGGTCGGCGGCCTCGTCGACCGCCCCGTCATCGCGGTGCCGACATCGGTCGGCTACGGCGCGTCGTTCGGCGGTCTCGCGGCGCTGCTCGCGATGCTGAACTCGTGCGCGAGCGGTATCGCGGTCGTGAACATCGACAATGGTTTCGGAGCGGGCTACATGGCGGCGCTGATCAATCGGCGCGCGAGGATCGAAGCACGATGAGCGAAAAGAAAGCGTGGATCGCGTTGGAGAACGGGCTCGTCCTGGAAGGGCGGTCCGTGGGCGCCGAGGGTGAAGCCGGCGGCGATCTCGTGTTCAACACGGCGATGACGGGCTACCACGAGATCCTGACCGACCCGTCGTACGCCGGGCAGGTCGTGATCATGACCTACCCGCTGATCGGCAACTACGGCATCGCCGAAGAGGACGCCGAGAGCGCGCGCGGCTGGGCCGAAGCGTTCGTGATGCGCGAGATGTCGCTGCTCCCGAGCAACCATCGCGCGACGAAGTCGCTGCCCGACTGGCTCGTCGAGCAAAAGGTCGTGGCGATCGACGGCGTCGACACGCGCATGCTCACGCGGCAAGTCCGCACCGGCGGCTCGCTGCGCTGCATCGTGTCGACGAAGGGCGGCGACCATGCGTCGCTGGTCGCGAAGGCCCGCGCGATGCCCTCGACCGACGATCGCGATCTGACGCAAGGCGTCACGTGCAAGGAGCCGTTCCGCTGGTTCGACAAGTACGACGAGTCGTACCCGGATTGGATTCCGCCCGCGCTCGCCGACAAGCCGATCCGCTGCGTCGCGTACGACTTCGGCGCGAAGCGCAACATCCTGCGCAGCCTCGTGCACTGCGGCTTCGACGTGACGGTCGTGCCCTCGAGCACGAGCGCCGACGACATCTTGGGAATGGACGCCGAGGCGGTGTTCCTCTCGAACGGTCCTGGCGATCCCGCCGCGGTGCGACCGGCGATCGACGCCGTGTCGAAGCTCGTCGGCAAGAAGCCGATCTTCGGCATCTGTCTCGGCCACCAGATCCTGTCGATCGTGCTCGGCGCGAAGACACACAAGATGCTGTACGGCCACCACGGCGCTAATCACCCGGTGCGCGACATCACGACCGGCCGCGTGGAGATCACATCGCAGAATCACTCGTTCGCGGTAGATCCCACGTCGCTGCCGAAGGACGTCGAGCTCACGCACATCAACCTGAACGACCAAACGGTCGAGGGCATGCGCCACAAGAAGGCGCCGGTGTTCAGCGTGCAGTACCACCCGGAAGCCGCGCCGGGCCCGCTCGATTCGTCGCACCTCTTCCAGCGGTTCCGGCAGTTGGTGCGGAGCTAGCGTCGTCGAGCCCGCTGTGACGCCGCGAGTCGTGCGCGCGTCACTTCGCCGTCAAGTCGAGGTCGTAGCGCGTCGTGCTGCCAGCGACCACGGTACAGCTCCACTCGATCGGCTCGGTGTCGTCCGTCGACGAGAAGTGTGTCGACGCCGTGTCGATTTCGGTCGCGCGCGCGAGGACCTGCCATCGACCAGGTGACAAACCTTCGAAGCGAAAGAGCCCGTTCGGTCCGGCGCGCGTCGTGCGCGGCAAGCCGTCGCCGTGATTGATCGCGACGATCTGCCCTTCGGCGTCGGCACCTCCGGACAGCAGCACGTGGCCTTCGATCGCGCCGCCCTTGGTGAGCACGACGTCGAAGCTCGCATCGGCGCCGAGGCGCGCCACGTCGATTGGACCGATCTCACCCGCGACCCACTCGCCAGCGGTGACGCGGATCCAGCACGCGCCGTCGAGGTCGCAGACGAGCTCGAATCGTCCATCCTCGCCTGTCTTCGCGTTCCCACTGCTCCATGACGACATCACGCAGCGAAATCCGTCGACCGTGAGGCTCGCGTCGGGATCGACGGCGCGCGCTTCGACACGTGCGCCCGCGACGACTCCACCATCGGCCACGACGCGTCCGCGCACGATGGGAGCGCGACGCAGAACGATCTCGAGCGAGCGCGGCAGCAACTGCGGATCGATTGGGCCGCGGCGCTCCGTGCGCCAGCCGTAAGCCGAGACCCGCAGCTCGGAGAGGTCATCGGGCACCTCGACCCGGTGGTGACCGTCACCGGTCGTCTCTGCGCGCGCATCCCGCTCGTAGTAACGCGAGCTCACCATGAACTTGACGCCCTCCACTGCGTGGCCATCGGCGTCGACCACACGGACGTCGAGGAACTGCTTCGCGTTCAATCGGATGACTAGGTCCAACGTGCCCGGAAGAACGCCCAATGCGCTTGCCTGTGCGAACCGCTGCAGTCCATCGTTGGCGGTGAAGTCGTAGTTCGAGTCGTCGTACTCGATCACGAGGCCGAAGCGGCCGCCGTCGTCGGCTCGTAGGCCGGTTCCCGTCGAGCTCGCACCCGCGCGGGCGATGTAGAACAGGCTCGCGTTGCGAACGGGATTGCCCTCTGGGTCGATGACGCGTCCGTCGATTCGATCGGTCGCGAGCATGCGCGCGAGCACGACCTCCACGTCGAACACCTCGCGGTCGGGAGTGACCGTGATCGGTACGCTCCACGAGTAACGCATTCCGTCAGCCTTGCTCCACAAGCGCGTCACACCCATGGCGACGCCGTCGAGCACGAACGTCCCGTCGTCCGAACTCGCGACCGTCGAAGCGTCGCTGAATGCGCTGGCGCCGTGTCGACGCATGCGACCTTCGTCTTCCGGGAGCTCGACGGCCGCAACTCCGACCGTCGCGCCACCCACACCGCGGCCATTCTCGTCGACGACGCGGCCGTGCACGCGGCCACCCGGCCCGAGAATCACATCGCCGAGGTGCGTCGTCTCGCCGCTGCGCAAGGTCGCGGCGCGCTCGACGGTCGCGCAGCCGGCGATCGCCGCCGTGAATCGGAACTTCCACTCCCTCACGAACTCGCGCGTGTCTCCATCTCGCTTCCACACGGGGATGCGCGGGATCGGGACTTCGAGTTGCGCGCGGCCATCCGGGCCGCTGACGACAGGAGATGTTCCGGTGCGCTCGTGCCGATCCTCGCAGACCGAGAAGCGCACCCCGCTCCTCGGCACACCGCGTTCGTCGACGAAGCGCGCGTCGACGGAACCCGTGTACCGGACTTCCGCCGAGGAGACCGCGGCTTGCGGTTCCTCTTCGCGAACCGCGGGCGCGACGCTCGCTCGATCCGTCGGATCCGCACCCGCCATCGCGTCGAGGGCGCTCAGCTCCGCGCCCGTTCCCTCGAGCACTGGGCCGCGCGTCAGTTCCGATGCGACGGCAACCTTCGGCTCGAGAGCGGGTTCCGTGACGCCATCGAGGTTCCACCACACGAGGCCGGCGACCGCGACCAATGCCGCAGTCGTCAGCGCCGCCTGTGTTGCGTTCATCACCAACGCTCCTTTCAAGACGCCGTTCGTCGAGGCCGCAGCGGCGCCCGATTCTCCACTCGATCCGGTGCCGATCGG
>JANLUN010000662.1:0-1845 GCA_031363505.1 Planctomycetota bacterium
GGCCAAGCGGCGTACATCGTGCCGCCGATCGCGAACCTCGCGGACGGTCCGTCGGGCTTGACGATCAATCCGGGCACTGGTCTGCCGTCGCGCTACGACCGTCGCTTTTTCTTGTGCGACTTCCGCGGCACGCGCGACAGCGGGATCCACACGTTCACGCTCGAGAACCGTGGCGCTTCGTTCTCGCTCGGTCCGGTCGAACGATTCGTGTGGGGATCGCTCGTCACCGACTGCGAGTTCGGGCCCGACGGCGCGCTCTACTTCAGCGATTGGGTCGAAGGTTGGAACCAGACCGGCAAGGGACGTCTGTATCGCGTCTTCGATCCGGTGACGCGCGCGTCCGATCTCGTGCGGGAGACGCGCGGCGCGCTCGCGGACGGCGTGTCGGGGAGCTCGATCGACAGCTTGATCTCGTGGCTCTCGCACGCGGATCAGCGCGTTCGACAGGCGGCGCAGTTCGAGCTCGTCGCCCAAGCGCGTCGCGCGCCAGACGGTTATGCGATCCTGACGCGTGTCGCCGGTCACGCAAGCTCGACGCTGGCGCGAGTGCACGCGATCTGGGGCCTGGGCATGTATCTGCGCGACGCCGGTCCTGTCGCAGTCTCGTTCCTGTCGCTGCTGCTCGACGACCCCGACCCCGAGATTCGCGCGCAGGCCGCGCGCGCGATCGGCGATGTCGGTGAGACGCAATCGGTGCCGGCGCTGGTGGGACGTCTGTCGGATTCGAGCCCGCGCGTGCGCATGTTCGCGGCGATCGCGTTGGGCAAGCTCAAGCAGCCGGTCGCGCTGGGCGGCCCCGAACTGGCGCTCGCTGTCGAGCCGCTCAAGACGCTGCTCAAGGAGGTCGGCCAGAGCGATCCAGTGCTTCGACACGCCGCCGTCATGGGTCTCGTCGGCTGCGCCGACGAGAGCAGTCTCGCGAATTGCAGCCACGATTCGTCGGACGACGTGCGTGTCGGCGCCGTCGTCGCGCTCCGACGCATCAAGAGCCCCGAGCTAGCGCGCTTTCTTACAGACGCGTCGCCGCGCGTCGCCGCCGAAGCCGCGCGCGCGATCTACGACGTGCCGGTGCAAGACGCGCTCTCCGCGCTCGCGGACCTCGTGCGGAGCACGAAGTCGACCGAGCGCGCGCTCGTGCGGCGCGCCGTGCACGCGAGCTTTCGATTGGGAGGCGAGCAGCGTGCGCGCGAGCTGGCGCAGTTCGCGCTCACCGGCGCGGCCGACGAATCGCTGCGCGCCGAAGCGTTGCAGCGTCTCGCGGAGTGGGCTCAGCCGTCGTCCCGGGATCCCGTCGTCGGCGCGTGGTGGCCGCTCGAGTCGCGCCCGGTTGCGTTCCTACCGGACATCGTCCGCTCGCTCGACCGCGCGCACATCGAGAAGTCAGGCGAGTCGCTCGTCCAAGCCTGGATCCGACTCGTCGAGGTCTACGGCGTCGCGGATCAGACTCCGCTGCTCGCGGCTTGGGTGCGCGACGCAGCGCGACCGAGCACGGTGCGCTGCGCGGCATTGCGCGCGCTGAAGTCGCTCAACGCGGCGGAGCTCGCGGCCTCCGTTCGCGAAGTGCTCTCGGACAAGGACGGTGCGCTGCGCGCGGTCGCGGTCGGCGCGATCGGGCTGTTGCCGAAGGAGGAGGCACTGCCGTTGCTCGATCGGATCGCGGCGCAGGGCGAGATCAGCGAGCGTCGAGCGGCGTGCGACGTGCTCGCGAAGATCGAGGGTTCTGCGAGTGAGGCGCTGCTCCTGCGAGAGCTCATGAAGCTCGCGCACGGTCTCGTGCCGGAGGAGGTTGCGCTCGACCTCTGCGAAGCGGCGCGTAGCCGCGGAGCAAGTTCGTTCGAGCCGGTG
>JANLUN010000706.1:0-2071 GCA_031363505.1 Planctomycetota bacterium
GGTCCGTGCCGGACTCTCAGCGGAGTTCGTCGGCGCGCTGCTGTCGGTTTGCTTCGTACGCTCGCCGCTCTCGGCGGGTGCTCGACGCGCTCGATCCGCGCCTTCGAATGCAGGAGCTCCGCTCTGCAGTCCGACGACGACCTGACCGAGCACCGGTGCGCGATCGTCGGACGGAAGCTCCTGGCGCGCGAGCGTTCGATCTCGTTCGGCACGAAGTTCCTCCGTCCATCGATCCTGCCACTGTGTCGCTAGCGCGAACGACACCAAGAGCAGGAGAGCTCCAATGACGAAGCGCAACGCGAGAGCTCAGGTCACGGCGACCGGCTCTTCCTTGGCCGCCTTCACCGCGAGTTCGCTTCGACTCCCCTTGCGTGCGGCGCGCTTCTCGAGCCACAGCAGCACGGGGGCCGCGATGAACACGGTCGAGTACGTTCCGGAGATGACGCCGGCGAGCATCGCGAACGCGAAGCCCTCGAGCACATTTCGTGTCCCAACGTTGAACAGGAACAGCACCGTGATCGTGAGGAACACCGTGGTGGACGTGAGGATCGTGCGTCCCAAGCACTGGTTCATCGCATCGTTCAAGATGTCGCGCAGCGGCTTCTGCGATTTCGGCACGAGCTCGCGCACGCGGTCGAAGATCACGATCGTGTCGTTCTGCGAGTAACCGATGATCGTCAAGAAGGCCGCGATCATCGAGAGGTCGATTTCGGCCTGGACCAGCCCCGTATAGGTGCCGATCGCCAGCGCACCGAGCGTCACGAGCACGTCGTGTGCGAGAGAAACGACGACCGCGATGCCGTAGCTGTACTCCGCGAAGCGAATGCGCAGGTAGATGATCGTTCCGAAGAGCCCGAGGATCAGCGCCAAGATCGCCCGGTCGCGCAGCTCGCCTCCGACCTGCGCGCCCACGACGGCCGACTCGGGAATCGGAGACGCGACGCGGAAGGGTCGCTGCGCGCTGTCCTTGTGGCCTTCGAATAGAGCCTGGATGCGCGCGGCCATGTCCGACTGCAGCCTGTCCTTCACAATCTCGCCGCGGAACGAATAGGCAGATGTGCGACCCGGCATCGTCTCGGCTGTGGCGTTGGAAACCCCGACCTCACCCAGCGCGGCGACGATGTCAGGAGCCGGATGCGGGTCTTCGAAGTACAGCTCTCCAGTGACGTTCGCACCGGTATCCGTCGGAGTGGTCACGACCTCGACGGGACCCGACTGCAGGATCGAATCGAGCGCGTCTCGGATCTCCTTCTCGCCGGTTTCACCCTGCACACCGGCTGCACCGGTCGCTGATTCGTCGCCCTCCAGCTTGTACGTGATGCGGAACGTCGTGTAGCCCGTCTGCTTCGATCCGGACTCCAGGATTGGCTTCACCTCGGCCGACTTCCCGATCGTGCCGGGGATGCCGCCGATCATCCCGCGCACTTTCTCGACGGGCTGCGGCTCCTGCATTCTCGCAGTCACCGAGAATCCGCCGAGGAAGTCGATGCCGAGTTTCTCTCGATCGGGCAGCGAGATGAACAGCGCCAAACCAGCGATGATCACGACGACCGATAGGGAGATGGCGAGCTTGGCCTTCGACATGAAGTCGATGCCCTTGTCTTTGATCAGCTCGACCATGTCGTAGGTCGTACGCCCACGTTTGATGTCCCAGAAGATCAGGATCTGGCTGACGACGATCACGGTGAACAGCGTCGTGAGGATGCCGATGTTCAGCGTCGTGGCGAAGCCGCGGATCGGACCGGTGCCGACGTTGTACAAGATCAAGCCAGCGATCAGAGTCGTCAGGTTCGAGTCGATGATCGTAACGGCCGCGCGGTCGAACGCCGCCTTCGCAGCTTGGACGAGTTTCTGTCCGCGCTTCATCTCCTCGCGCAGACGCTCGAAGATGAGGATGTTTCCGTCGACCGCCATGCCGACGGTGAGCACGATTCCCGCGACACCCGGGAGCGTCAGCGTCGCGCGCAGGAATGCCAGCGCTCCCATGAGGAGCAGCAGGTTCATCAACAGGCCGATGATGCTGAACATCCCCAGCCGCCTGTAGATGCCGATCATGAAGATCATGACGACA
>JANLUN010000722.1:0-6800 GCA_031363505.1 Planctomycetota bacterium
GTGTCGTGCATCTACGGCCTGGGATCGCCTGCGAACTACGCCGCGATGGCGTTGCCGCTCTCGATCGGGCAGCGGATCGGCCGCGAGGATCTCCTGCGCAGCTTGACGCGCATGCAGTACGCGCGGAACAACCTCGACTTCCGGCGCGGCACGTTCCGCGCGCGCGGCGATGTGATCGAGGTGTTCCCCGCGTACGAGGACGACGTGGTGATCCGCGTCGAGATGTTTGGCGACGAGATCGAGAGCCTCGTGACGGTCGATCCGCTGCGCGGCGAGATCCTTTCGCAAGCGGAGCGCATCGTCGTCTATCCCGCGAACCACTACGTCACTCCGCAGGAGCGACTCATCCAAGCGATCCAAGGCATCGAGGCCGAGCTCATCGAACGCCTCGAGCAACTCAAGTCGGTGAAGAAGCTGCTCGAGGCGCAGCGGCTCGAGACGCGCACGCGCCACGACCTCGAGATGCTGCGCTCGACCGGCGTGTGCAACGGGATCGAGAACTACTCGCGTTACATGGACGGGCGCGCGGCGGGGGAATCGCCGTCGACGTTGCTCAACTACTTTCCCGAGGACTGGATCGTCTTCGTCGACGAGAGCCACGTGTCGATCCCGCAGGTCGGCGCGATGTACCGCGGCGACAAGTCGCGCAAGGAGACGCTGGTCGAGCACGGATTTCGACTGCCGTCGGCGCTCGACAATCGTCCGCTGCGCTTCGAGGAATGGTCCAAGCTCGTGAAGCAGACGGTCTACGTGTCGGCGACGCCGAGCGCGTTCGAGAAGGAGAAGTCGCACGGCAGGATCGCGGAGCAAGTCGTGCGGCCGACGGGCCTTCTCGATCCCGCGATCGAGGTGCGTCCCGCGCGCACGCAAGTCGACGATCTGCTCGCGGAGATCCGCAAGACCGTGAAGGCCGGTTGGCGAACGCTCGTCACGACGTTGACGAAGCGTTCCGCGGAGGAGCTCACGAACTACTACGCCGATCTCGGCGTGCGCGTGCGCTACCTGCACTCCGAGATCGACGCGATCGAGCGCACGGCGATCCTGCGCGATCTGCGCCTCGGCGAGTTCGACGTGCTCGTCG
This sequence comes from Planctomycetota bacterium, assembly GCA_031363505.1. Lineage (GTDB taxonomy): Bacteria > Planctomycetota > UBA1135 > UBA1135 > JANLUN01. Next base: position 1,082 of record JANLUN010000722.1, read on the forward strand.
GGATCAATTTGCTGCGCGAAGGTTTGGACCTGCCGGAAGTCGCGCTCGTCGCGATCCTCGACGCCGACAAGGAAGGCTTCCTGCGTTCGGCGACGTCGCTGATCCAGACGTGCGGCCGCGCGGCGCGCAACGTCGACGGCCGCGTGATCTTCTACGCCGATCGGATGACCGACTCGATGCGCTCCTCGATCGAAGAGGTCGATAGAAGGCGCATTCGACAAACCGCGTACAACACCGAGCACGGCATCACGCCCGTGACGATCTTGAAGCCCGTGCGCGACAGCATGGAGGCGCTGTACGAGATGGACTACGTCGAGGTCGCGCCGCCGGCCGGAGGAAAACGCGGAGCGCGTGGCGACCGCGTGGCCGAGGAAGCCGAGTCGTGGGATGGCGCGCGCCTCGCCGGCGAAATCGCGCGCGTGCGGGCCGACATGCTGCAAGCGTCGGAGCAGCTGCGATACGAGGACGCGGCGAAGCTGCGCGACCGCCTGAGAGCGCTGGAAGCGCTCGAACTTAGGTTCGCTTGATCGCAGCGAAATCGTGAGCGAGCCCAGCTGGTCCATCGAAGGCGTGCCCGAGAAGCCGGGCGTGTACTTGTTCCACGACGCGGACGGCGCCGTTCTGTACGTCGGCAAGGCCGCCAACCTGCGCGCGCGACTCGCGAGCTACCGGCGCGAGGGCGGCGACGGGCGGATGATGATCCCGTTCCTCGAGCGCGACGCGCGCTCGGTCGAGACGATCGTCACGCGCACCGAGGGCGAGGCGCTCCTTCTCGAAGACTCGCTGATCAAAACACACAAGCCGCGTCACAACATTCGGCTCAAGGACGACAAGTCCTTCTTGATGATCCGGCTCGATGCGGACGAGCGTTTTCCGCGCCTCAAGTACGTGCGCGCACACCAACCGAAACAGGGTGCAGTCGGACGCTCACGCCTCTTCGGTCCCTTCGCATCGTCGGGCGCGCTGCGCCGCACGCTGGCCGACTTGCACCACGTCGTTCCGATGCGCGATTGCCCCGACACGGTGATGAACCACCGCTCGCGGCCGTGCTTGAAGCACCAGATCGGCCTGTGCAGCGCGCCGTGCGTCGGGTTGATCGGCGAGCAGGACTACGCTGCGCTCGTCGACAAGGCGACGCGGATCTTGTCGGGCGACACGCAGGGGCTCGAGCGTGAGTTCGGCGAACGCATGCGCACGGCGGCGGAAGGCCTCGAGTACGAGCGCGCCGCCGCGTGGCGCGACCGACTCGCCGCGCTGCGTCGCACGGTCGAAGGACAAGGCGTGCGTCCGCGCGACGATCGCGCGCGCGATGTCCTCGGCCTCGCGCGCCGCGGCTCGCAGGCGGTCGTGCACCGGCTCGCGTTCCGAGAACGGCGGCTGGCGGAGAGTCAGAGCCACGTGTTTCGATCGGAGCTCTCCGACGAGCAGCTGCTGCACGACGTCATCACTGCGATCTACGGCTCGCGCGGCCAGCGCGTTTCGGTCGCGCCGGAGGAGATCGTGCTGCCGTGCTTACCCGCGGAGGAAGCACTCTCCGTCGCCGCGTCCGGTGGTGCGCGGTTCGTCGTGCCGAAGGAAGGCGAGCGTGCGCGTATGCTCGAACTCGCGACCGAGAACGCGCGCACCGAGCTCGAACGTCGCGACCGCGAGGAGAAGAGCGAAGCCGACGCGCTCGAAGACCTCGCGCAGCTGCTCAGCCTCGACGGTCCGCCCGAGGTGATCGACGGCTTCGACATCTCGAACCTACAGGGCTCGGCGCTCGTCGCGAGCCGCGTGCGCTTTCGTTCCGGACATCCCGATCGCGACGGTTATCGGCGCTTCAAAGTGCGCAGCGTCGAAGGCCAAGACGACTTCGCGTCGATGCGCGAGGTCGTCGCGCGCAGCTTGAAGCGCGGTGTCGCGGAAGACGACTTGCCCGACCTCGTCGTGATCGACGGCGGCGCGGGGCAGCTCGCGGCGGCGCTCGACGCGCGTGAAGAGGCGGGCGCGTGGGACGTCGCGATGATCGGGCTCGCGAAGGCGCGATCGGAGCGCACGGTGGGGAAGCGGCGTCTCGCGAAGACGAGCGAGCGCGTGTTCTTGCCGAATGTCGAGGAGCCGATCGAACTCGCCGAGCACAGCGCCGCGCGTCACCTGCTCGAGCGCGTGCGCGACGAAGCGCACCGTTTCGCGATCACGTACCACCGCAAGGAACGCGGGCGCATCCGATCGCAGCTCGATTCGATCCCCGGTGTCGGTGCGAAGAAGCGCCGCGCGCTCATCGAAGCGTTCGGCAGTGTCGAAGGCGTGCGGCAGGCGAGCATCGAGGACGTCGCACGGATCCGCGGCATCGGCCGCGAGCTCGCACAGCTCATCCGCGAGCACTTGAGCGCCGGCGGATGAACGCGGCGGAGTTCCAAGCTTGTGCGGAAGTCTCTGTAGGGGAGCGGGTGTGGTTTGCGCGCTTCAACTCGCTAACTCGCGCGCCGGTGGGGAAGCCGCTAATTTCTCGTCCCTTCCGCAAGCCGCAGTTCAATTCTCTGCAGGAGAAAGTCCATATGCCGCTCAACATCACCGTCCAGCGAGCCAGTGGCGCCTCAAAGGTCACCTTGCTGCTCGATCCCGAGTTCGATCCCGACGGCCATCTCATATCCGTGTTCGATCGGACGCCAAAAGTGACCGTGCTGCAGTCGGACATCATGGTGACTTGGGATCCCGCGTCCTTCAGTCTCGGAGGGAATCATCGCTACGGGGACGAAGACGCGATGCCGGTGACTCAGAGTGCTTCGTCCGCGACATGGAACGTCGCGTACACGAAAGGCCCGGAGAGGACGTTGTACGTGAACCTGCAGTGCCGCGGTGCTGCAAATGGCGCCAGCACGGTGTCCGTGACGTACGACGGCAAGACGAAGTACGGTGAGCTCAGGTGCTGATGCGCCTATGGGCAGAGCGACTCGATCTTCCGAATGATCTCCAGCGCCGCAGGATTCGACGCGGCGCGTTCGGATACCTGGTGATCGTTCACGATCTCTCTCGCGAGGGCGCAATCGTGACAATGCGGTAGCGTACTCTCGGCGAGCGCTTCGGCGAGGTTGATCGAATTGTCCAGGTTGGTGCAGAGCAGTTCTCGCTCGGCGATTAGTACAGCGAGCGATGCCTTCGCGGTCTCGACGTGGCCCAGCTTGCACGCGACCGTGAAGAGGCCGACGTGGAATGCATGTAGGTTGCCGCGCGTTCGAAAGTCGTCGATCGATTCCACGTCCAGCGGCATCGGGGCCGGCGGTGCGTCGAATGCGTCGAGGCCGCGCTGGAAATAGGTCTCGGCGGCGTTCCAATCCCCGGAGTCCAGCCAGGCCTGGTATCCGCGATAGAGCAACGAGCCGATGTGGTGTGGAGCGCGAGCCAGGCACTCCTCGAATCGCGCCTTGGCGAGCACTGCGTCCTCGGAACGCAGCGACTCTCCCTCGAGGAACAGGAGCTGGGTCTCGGCCAAGTTCGCCGAAACGAGTGACGGTCGCAGCGCCACGGCCGCTTTGAAGTGTGCGCGCGCCGCAGGCCAACGCCGCTCGAGGCTGGCGACATTTCCGAGCAACACGTGCGCTAGCGTCGTCGCCGGATCGATGGTCAGCGCCTTCTCGGCGCATGTCGCGGCTGCGGTCAAGTCGGCCTTGCGATACGCGGCGATGCCGAGTGTCGTCCACGAGGCCGCATCGTCCGCGTTCAACGCGATCGCCTGACGCAGTTCCGCTTCACCTTGTTCGAGTTGTCCGTCGCGGACCAGGATGCGACCCAAGTTCCGATGCCGTCGAAATGCGAGGACACTCGTCTCGTCGCTCATTAGCTCGGGTGAGGTGAGCCATCCAATCGCGCCCGAGTAATCATGTTGGAGCTCGCACGCCCAGGCTTCCGCGAGAAAGTGCGCGGGTTGGCCGACGAGGAGACTTGCCAAGTAACGTCGCAGACTCGCGCGGGCCTCGTCGTCTTGCCCAAGCCACTTCTGCGCCTGATACAGGAGCAACAGCGCCGACGAACGCACGGGATCGTTCGCGTACCGCCGATCTTGCGCGTCCTGCGTGGCGAGCTCGAGATGGTTCGCGGCTGTGGCGAGGTCGCCGCGAACCATCGCGTCGAGAGCCATGAACACGTGGTCGCGCGGCCGCTTGGGCTCGGCGCGGCTGGCGTCGTATCCCTTCGCGCGAGCGCGCTCGACCGCCTGACGCGCCGGCTCGCTCAATTCGAACAGCGCATACGTCGCTGCAATCCGCATCTCGACTTCAGGGTCGTCGGGCCGCATTTCGCGGACACGTTCGAGCTCGCTCAGCGCATCGTCGAGGTTGTGAAGTGCCGCCGCATAGCTCGAATCGCGGTAGTGCGCCTCGACGCGCTCATTCTCGAGCAACCGCTCCTGCCGCGCGCTGGTCCACGCCAGCGCCGCGATACCGATCGCCGCGACTCCGATAGCGCCAACCAAGAGTCGCACCTTGCCGCGCTCCAGCGCGCGCCGCGCCTTGCGCACGATCTGGCCGACGCGGATCGAGTGTCGCGCGCGGCCTTGGATCACGTGGTCGAGCTCGTCGCGAAACTCCGCGGCACTCGCATGGCGATGCTGCGGCAGTTTCTCGAGGGCGCGCTCGACGATCGCCTCCAGTCCCTTCATCGCACCGGCGCCCGCGATCTGCATGCGCGCCGGCTCCGTGGTGAGCACTTGTTCGCGCAGCTCTTCGAACGTCGAGCCCGTGAACGGTGGACGGCAGCAGAGCGTCTCGTAGAGAGTCGCGCCGAGGCCGTACACGTCCGACGCCGGTCCGATTCGCTCGCGATCGCCGACGAGTTGTTCGGGCGCCATGTACCACGGCGTTCCCATCACGATCCCCGAGGACGTCAGCGTGCTTTCGGAACGCAGACTGCGCGCGAGTCCGAAGTCGATCAGGAATGGATGTCCGTCTTCCCGGACGAGCACGTTGCGCGGCTTCACGTCGCGATGGACGATGCCGTGACGGTGCGCGAAGTCGAGCGCGTCCGCGATGCGTGCGATCACGCGCAGATCCTCCACGAGCTGCGCTTCGATCTGCGGCGACTCGCCCAACACGCGTTTCTCTCGCCGCGACACGATGCGGTCGTGCAACGTGGAGCCTTGAACGTGATCGAGGACCAGGAACGGGCCGCTATCGCAGTGCCCGAGATCGATCACGGGAAGAATGTTCGGATGTCGCAGCGTCTTGCCGACGCGGCCCTCGCGCGCGAAGCGCAGGAGCTCCTTCTCCTGGATCGACACGCCCGGCTTGAGCACCTTGATCGCGACGCGCGTGCGAGGTTCCGCGTCAAGCGTCGCGAGATAGATGTCGCCGGTGCCGCCGCTGGCGATGTGGCCGATCAGCTGGTAGCCGGTGATCGTCGGATTCGGGGGCGAGCCCATGGAGCCGAGCAGCGCGTGCGTTGCGTTGCACGCCGCCACTCGCGCTCGAATTCTCTCCGCCGCATCGACGAGCGTCTACCAGGCGCTTCCAGTGCGGGGGATCGGCCGCCATCTCGCGCGGATCATCCGCGCGCACTTCAGTGCCGACGGATAAACGCTCGGCGCGCGCCGCTCGAGATCGAGCGACGCGCGCCGAATCGAGGGCAATCACTCAGAGCTTGCTGGCTTGCACGAAGCTGAGCTGCTGGACGACCGTCGCCGTGGCGTTCGCGACGTTCTGCGCCCACTGCAACTGAACGTTGCCGTTGTCCGCGGCGACGACGA
>JANLUN010000736.1:0-4814 GCA_031363505.1 Planctomycetota bacterium
CGCTCGACACCGTGTTCGCCTCGTGGGGCGACAACCGCATGCTCGACCGATGGCTCGGTCCGAAGACGAAGGTCGCGTTCCAAGAGAAGGGCAAGCTCGAGAACATCGACGGCGACCGCATCACGTTCCAGCGCATCCGCGCGAACAAGGACCTGCGCTTCACGTGGGATCACGCGACGCGCGCGCCGGCGAGTCACGTCGAAGTGCTCTTCGCCGACAAGGGCAAGGGCAAGACGGGCATCACGCTCAACCACACGCGCATTCAAACGCGGCGTGATGCGGACGAGCTGCGTGCCGGTTGGGGCGGCGCATTCGACGCGCTGAAGTCGCTGATCGAGAAGACGGGCTGAGCGCGAAAGCCTCGCGGGACTCGACCTCGACAGCTAAACCATTCGCAACTCGCAACCGCGCTCTCGGGTTGCGATCCGATCCGACAGCGCCATGGACCCGGGCCGACGCTTCACCGACGCGCGCGACTTCCTGATCGCGAAGCGCACGGACTACTCCGCGGCGCACGCGGGATTCCGCTGGCCCGTCCTGGAACGATTCAACTGGGCGCTCGATTACTTCGACGTCCACGCCCAAGACAACGACCGTCTGGCGCTGTGGGTCGTCGATGAAAGCGGCGCGGAAACGCGGCGCACGTTCGCCGAACTCAGCCGGCGCTCGAACCAAGTCGCGAATTTCCTCCGACAGTGCGGTGTCCGCCGCGGCCACTGCATCCTCGTCATGCTTCCGAATGTGGCGCCCCTGTGGGAGATCACGCTCGCCGCGCTGAAGCTCGGCGCCGTCTTGAGCCCGGCGTCGACGTTGCTCACGGGAGCTGATCTTCAGGACCGCATCCAGCGCGGCAACGTTCGCCATGTGATCACGGAGACGAGCGGCACCGCGCGCTTCCGCGATGTGGCGGGCGCTTACACGCGCTGCGTCGTCGGCGGGAGCGCTCCCGGATGGACCGACTACGCGAACGCCGATTTGGCCTCCGTGCACTTCACGACCGATGGCGACACGGCCGCCGACGATCCGTTCCTGCTTTACTTCACATCGGGCACGACCGCGAAGCCCAAGATGGCGTTGCACACGCACCAGAGCTATCCAGTCGGTCACCTCTCGACGATGTATTGGATCGGACTCCAAGCAGGCGACGTGCACTGGAACATCAGCTCGCCGGGTTGGGCCAAGCACGCTTGGAGCTCGTTCTTTGCGCCTTGGAACGCCGGCGCGACGGTGTTCGTTCACAACGCGGCGCGCTTCGACGCGAAGACCGCGCTCTCGGTGCTCGCCCGCCATCCGATCACGACGATGTGCGCACCGCCGACCGTGTGGCGTCTCTTGATCCTCGAGGACATGCAGTCTCATCACGTGAGCCTGCGCGAGCTCGTCAGCGCTGGTGAGCCGCTCAACCCCGAAGTCATCGAGCGCGTGAAGGAAGCGTGGGGTCTCTCGATCCGCGATGGCTACGGCCAGACGGAGTCGACGGCGATGATCGGCAACTCACCTGGTCAAACGGTGAAGCCTGGATCGATGGGCCGACCGTTGCCTGGCTATCGCATGTCGCTGCTCGATCCCGATGTACTCGAGTCTTCCGAGGGTGAGATCGCGGTGCACCTCGATCCGCGTCCCACCGGTTTGATGCATCGCTACGTCGACAATCCCGAGCGCTCGGCCGAGCTGCTCGCAGGTCGCTACTTTCGCACCTCAGACATCGCGTCACGCGACGCCGACGGCTACTTCTGGTACGTCGGGCGCGCGGACGACGTGTTCAAGAGCGCCGACTACCGCATCAGCCCGTTCGAGATCGAGAGCGCGCTGATCGAACACGAGGCCGTAGCGGAGGCCGCCGTCGTCCCGAGCCCCGACCCCGTGCGCCTGTCCGTGCCCAAGGCCTTCGTCGTGCTCAAGCCGGGTGTCGCGCCGTCGCGCGAGATCGCGCTCTCGATCCTGCGCTTCCTGCGCAACCGACTCGCGCCTTATCAGCGTGTGCGTCGAATCGAGTTCGCCGACTTACCCAAGACGATCTCGGGCAAGATCCGCCGCGTGGAGCTGCGTGTTGCGGAGAACACGCGCGCCGCGCAGAGCCGCGGGCCGCTGGAGTTCTGGGAGCAGGACTTTCCCGAACTGGTGTGAGGCCGCCGCGTGCGGCTTCCGCCAAGCCTCCCATCGCGGTTGAGCAGGAGTCGGCCAGGCGCAGAGTCGAAAGGTAGGGCATTGACATCACTAGACGACCGGTCTATTTTCCCCGCCTCATGACGGCGCCGACCAAAGAGCTGACGACCCGCGACCGCATCCTCGAGGTCGGCGCGCAGGCCATCGCCGACACGAGCTTCAACAGTTGCGGCATCGCAGAAATCCTGCGCCGCGCCAATGTTCCGAAGGGCTCTTTCTATCACTACTTCAGCTCGAAAGAGGACTTCGGCGTCGCCCTCGTCGAGAAGGCCTGCGCCGAGTTCATCGAGTTCCTGAACCCGATCATCAACGACCGGCGCCGCAGCGCGATCGCGCGACTCCGGGCCGTCTTCGAGTCGAGCCGCGAGGAGTGCATGGCCAGCGGAGCGGCGCGCCAGTGCCTCATTCCCAAGCTGGCGCTCGAGACAGGGCAGCTCAGCGCGCCGGTCCACGCCGCCGTGAAGTGCGCGTACGACCAATGGACCGCGCTCATCGCGCGCGTGATTCGCGAAGCGCAAGCCGCGGGCGAGATCAGCAAGACTCACGATCCCGATCGGCTCGCGAATGTCCTCGTGATGATGTGGGAGGGCGCGACGATGCGCATGCAGATCGACGGCAATCTGCGGCCGGTCGACGACTTCCTCACGTTCGTTTTCGACTCCCTTCTGATCAGTCGAGACTGACTCTTGGAACGTCCTGATTAAGGCGTCTCACTGCCTAGAGCGCGCTAGACGACCAGTCTACTCGAACCTCTTTCCTCGCAGCAGAACCCCAGAGCTCTTCACTCATGACTCGTCGCGGTTGGATCGCATCCATTGTGTTGTTCGTCGTCGTTCTCGGCGTCGCTGCCGGGCTCGCGGCGTGGAAGCAGGCGTCGCTCGACGAAGCGCACGAGGTCGCGATGAACCAGCCCGAGCCGATGGAGGCGATCACGGCCGCCGCCGCTCGACAGCGTGAGCACGTTCGGACGACGACGGCCATCGGAACGGTGCTCGCGCTGCGTTCGATCACGCTGCGCAACGAGCTGCCGGGAACGGTGCGCGAACTCGCGCTGACGCCCGGTCAAATCGTGGAGGAGGGTGCGCTGCTCATCAGACTCGACGTCGCGATCGAAGAAGCCGAGCTGCACGCGCAAGAGGCACAGGCGGCGCTTGCCGAGTCCTCGTTCGGCCGGTTGGAACGCGCGCAGAAGAATCGCGGCACGTCCGAGCTCGAAGTCGATCGCGCGCGAGCGGAACGCGACATCGCGAACGCGCAAATCGCGCGCACAAAGGCGATCATCGCTCGCAAGACGATTCGAGCACCGTTTCGAGCGCGCATCGGCATGTCGGACGTGCACGTCGGGCAGTATCTCGACGAGGGGACGGAGCTCACCACCCTCCAAGGCATCGACGATGCCGTGCACGTCGACTTCTCGGTCTCGCAGGAAGTGTCTTCGAGTCTGCACGAAGGCGATTCCGTCCAGATCGTCGCGGCCGACGGCGACTCGACGAAGGACGCCAAGGTGATCGCGATCGACTCGCGCGTCGACCGTGCGACGCGCAGCGCTTGGGTCCGCGCGCGCGTCGACGGCGCCGACGGTTCCTTGGCGCCCGGCGCTTCCGTGCGCGTCCGCGTTCCCGTCGGAAAGCCCATCACGGCGGTCGCGGTCCCGTCGAGCGCGCTGCGCCGGGGACCGAGCGGTGACCACGTGTTCGTCATCGAGCCCGACGCTGAGGGCAAACTTCGCGCACACGTGCGACCGGTGCACAGCGGTCCGCCGCTGGGCGACGAAGTCCTGATCTTTTCGGGCCTCGCGGTCGGCGATCAAGTCGCCGTCTCCGGCTCGTTCAAGCTGCGCGAAGGCGTGCTCGTCGGAATCGTGAACGAGTCCGAGCCCGTCGCGGGCGGCTCACGCTGAACTTCGGCACCGCGACACACGACGGATTACCCCGCATGCGCTCGTTCACGGACATCTTCATCAAGCACCCGGTCCTCGCCGTGGTCGTCAACCTCGTGCTCGTGCTCGTCGGTTGGCGAGCGCTCACCACGTTACCCATTCAGCAGTACCCGCAGATCCAAAGCTCGTCGGTCATCATCACGACGGTCTACACCGGCGCGAGCGCCGAAACGGTCCGCGGTTTCCTGACCACGCCGATCGAGCGCGCCGTCTCCGCGATCGGCGGCGTCGATCACGTCGAATCGACGAGCCGCGCGGGGATCAGCACGATCACCGTCCGGCTAAAGCTCAACTACGACAGCACGGCGGCGCTCGCGGAAGTGACGGCGCGACTTCAACAGGTGCGCTCCGAGCTTCCTCAAGAAGCGGAGCCGCCGATCGTCGAGATCCAGCGCGCCGACCGCCCGTACGCGACCTTCTATCTCAGCTTCACGTCGAACGAGCGCACCGTGTCCGAGATGACGGACTGGCTCGGACGCACGATCCAACCGCAGCTCGCGACGATCGAAGGCGTCCAGCGCGTGACGAACAAGGAAGGCGGCCGGCAGATCGCGATGCGCGTGTGGATCGATCCCGATCGACTCGCCGCGCTCAACCTCGCACCGGGCGATGTGGACGCGGCGTTGCAGCGCAACAACTACCTCGCCGCCGTCGGACAAGCGAAGGGCAACCTCGTCCAGATCAATCTGCTCGCGAACACCGACCTGCG
>JANLUN010000739.1:0-4350 GCA_031363505.1 Planctomycetota bacterium
ATGGTGTGGATTCCGGGCGGGGAGTTTTCGATGGGCAGCGACGCGTCGGGCGAGTCGCTCTGCTCGATGCCCGGCGCGACACGCGACGCCGTGCCGGTCCACCGCGTGTACGTCGACGGGTTTTGGATGGACGCCACGGAAGTGACGAACGAGCAGTTCGCGAAGTTCGTGGCGGCCACCGGCTACGTCACCGTCGCCGAGCGCACGCCGACGAAGGAGGAGTTTCCCACCGCACCACCGGAGAACCTCGTCGCGGGCTCGACCGTCTTCACGCCGACATCCGGCCCCGTCGCGCTCGACGACTACTTCCAGTGGTGGCGCTACGAGCACGGCGCGAGCTGGCGCCATCCGGAAGGTCCGAAGACCGACCTCGTGGGGCGCGAGAAGTATCCCGTGGTGCAGATCGCCTACGACGACGCGACGGCCTACGCGACGTGGGCCGGCAAACGCCTGCCGACGGAAGCGGAGTGGGAGTTCGCCGCGCGCGGCGGTGCAGCCGGCAAGTTGTACGCGTGGGGTGACGAGCTGAAACCCGGCGGAAAGTTCGTCGCGAACATCTACCAAGGCAAGTTTCCCACGGTCGGCGGCGACACCGGCGCGGATGGATTCAAGGGCATCGCACCCGTCGCACAGTTTTCGCCGAATGCCTACGGTCTCCACGACATCGCCGGCAACGTGTGGGAGTGGTGCTCGGATTGGTATCGCGTCGACACGTACGCGCGAGCGAAGCTCGCGGGCGGCGTCGCGCGCAATCCGCACGGACCGGAGTCGTCCTACGATCCCGCCGAGCCGACGGAGAAGAAGCGCGTGCATCGCGGCGGCTCGTTCCTGTGCACTGACTCGTACTGCACGCGCTACATGGTCGGCACGCGCGGCAAGGGCGAGGTCTCGACCGCCAGCAATCACGTGGGATTCCGCACCGTCATGACGACCGCTCAGTGGGTGGCGCGCCAGCAGGGGGCGGCGCGGCAGCAGGCGGACGGACGCTGAGCGCAGCGCGGCCCCGAGCCCGATCCACCGCGCCACGGCGTCGGGCGCCTCGATGAGATGACTCGCTCCGTGGTTGCCTTCGGCATCTGCGCGCCGCGTTGGTGATCGCGGCGCGATGCAGTCCCGCGGCTATTCCGCGAAAGAGTTCCACGCGGCGGATCCAGTCGCACTGGTGCAGTGACCCCTGACCAGATGCTCGACAGCAGGCCGCCTTGACGTTCAAGACGGCACGGCCCGGCGGGTCCCAACGAGGTCCTCTCATGAAGGTACGTCGACAAGTCTTGCTCTCGAAGTCTCTCCGCGCCGCGCGCTTGACGTTCGTTGCCAGCGCTCTGTGTGCGCTCTCCGGCGCGACGCACGCGCAGCTCTTCTCGATCGATTACCGTGGTCCGAACATCGGGATGCCGGGCCCACTTCCGAAGACGGCTGGCGACATCCTCACACCTGCGGCGCCGGCTCCCGGTTACGGACCGCCGGCGTTGCCGTTCCCGGTGGTCGCGATTCCCGCGGGAGTCGCACCGTTTCCGGGGCTGGGCCTTGTCACTGCGCCGGGTTGCATCGGTGCGCCTCCCGGTGCTCCGTGCCCGATCGAGGTCGACGCGATCTCGAACGGCATGGACTTCGTGCCTGCTGCGGCGCCCGGCAGTCCGCTCGCCGGAACGTGGGTGTTCTCCGTCGACGAATGGGCGGTCGGATTCCCGGGCTCGCCGCTCGCGCCGAATGTGTTCGGCGAGTCGCCGTGCGCGGACGAAGCCGCGGACGTGTTCGAGGCGCTCAACATTCCCGGCGGTCCGATCCCGCCGTTTCCGTTGCTCGCGGTGCAGCCCGGCAACAGCGGCTTGCTCGACGGAAACGGATTTCCGACTCCGTGCGGTGGTCGCTATCCGGGGCTCGGGTTGATCGAGCCGCGACCGCCGCTCGCCGGATTCGGCGCGCGACCGGGCGACAATCTCGACGCGCTCGAGATGGATCCGCCGGCCGCGATCGGCGTGTGGTATTCGCTCGACGGAGCGTTCGTCGATCCGTGCTACGGCGTGCCGAACCTCGGCTCGGCGGCGGCGAACGGCTTCCCTCCGGGTGCTGTTCTCTTCTCGCCTCCGGGCGGTCCGCCGGTGATGTGGTACGCGCCGCCGGTGCTCGGACTCGACGTTGTCGGCGGCCCGATGACGGATGACTTGGACGCGCTCGTGCTCTTCGAGGACGGCGTCCCCGGACTCACTCCCGGTGATTACGTGCGCTTCTCGGTGCGCCGCGGTTCGGCGGTGGTCGGCATCCCCGACAGCTTGTTCGGTGTTCCGATCGAGCCGGGCGACATCCTGATGCCGCCGCCGGTGCCGGGAATTCCGCCCGCGATCTTCATCCCGGCGGAGCGCTTGGGTCTTGCGACGGTTCGTTCCGGCACCGCGTTCGTGTGCGTCGGCGGTCCGACGGGAGACGATCTCGATGCGCTCGACACGCGCATGGTTCCGGCGACGGGTCTCGGCTTCTGCTTCGGCGACGGACTCGGAACGCCGTGCCCGTGCGGGAACAGCGGCGGTAACGGTCGCGGTTGCGCGAACTCGATCTTCCCGGCGGGCTCGGTTCTCACGGGAACCGGGAACGCAAGCGTCGCGGCCGACACGGTGCTGCTCACCGCGAGCTCGATGACGGGCGGCATCTGCGTCTTCTTCCAAGGCACGGCGCAAGCGTCGTTACCTCTCGAAGACGGACTCTTCTGCTTGTCGGGCGGACTGATTCGCGTCGGAACGTTCGGGGTCGTCGGCGCCGCGGCGAGCGATCCGCCGCCCGCGACCCCTGCGCTTTCGGTCCGGGGCGCGGTCCCCGCGCCTGGAGCGGTGCGCTTCTACCAAGTCGTGTATCGCAATGCGGCGCCGGCGTTCTGCCCGCCCGCGACATTGAATCGCACGAACGGACTCGCCGTGGTGTGGACTCCGTAGGCTCGTCGCAGCGAGGCCGATCGCACGAGCGGTCGGCCTCGTTCATTGCGCACTTCACTCGAGCTCGTACAACCGGTACGAGTCGTAGCGCAACTCGGGCGGCGATCTCGGATCGATCGGACTGCGGTAGAGGAGTCGATAGCCGGGCACGCTCGTGAGCACTTTGGGATCCGTGCTGAAGAACGCCGCGGCGGCCGTTCCAGGTGTCGGCGACGGCTGCTTGTTCGGGATGCCGCCGATGTACTTCGTTCCCCACCACATGATCTGCCGGTCGATCAGCACGTAGCGACATCGGTAGCGGCGGACGAGCTCGCGGAACTCTTCCGGAGTTCCCTGGCAGAACGTGATGTGGAATTCCTCCGCGCGACGGCGGCTGCGCTGCGTCTCGTACTTCGGCTGCAAGATCACCGGATGGCGCGTATTCGCTAGGATCGCCGTCGAGTTCACGAAATCGGACGCGATCGGCTCGCCGCTCGGAATGTGCTCGGGAATCCATTCGACGACGTGCGCGAGCTCGGTGTTGCGCCCCGGCGGCTGATACCAAGGGATCACGTACTGCGGGAGGACGTACGCGCGGTCGACGGCTTGGGCGGCGATACCGAGCACCATCACGGTGACGCCGATGCGCGGCTTGAGTTTGCGCAGCACGACGAAGGCGACCACTGGTGTCAGCAACCCGGGAAGGATGATCAGGCGTTGCACGAGACACGCCGCGAGCGTCGATCCGAACGCGAGCGCGATCAAGATCGCCTCGGGCGCATTTCCGCGGCCGCGCCACCAGGCCGGCACGGCGAGCACGATGCCGACGGCGAGGATCAACGCGCCGACGGGAAACTCCATGATCACCTGCAGAATCGATGCGGTGGCGAAGGGGCCTTGCCAGAGGAGGCGCACTTCCGGTGTCAGATCCTGTGGATTGGGGGGACGCCGGCCGAAGTACTCGAGCTTCGCTTTCATCAAGGCGAACACGTGCGAGTAGTCGCCCTGTCCGCCGCCCATGGAGTTCGACACCGCGGACGAGAGCAGCATCGAGAGGACGAGCGCGCCGAGCGCGATCCCGACGCGCGCCAGGTGCGAGCTCACGCCGCGTCGCGCAGCGACTGCCGCGACGAGCATCGCGTAGAGCATCTGCATCGGCAGCGAGAGCAGGAACAGCTTGCTCCACAGCACGGGCACACACAGCGACGCCGCGCACAGGATCGCGACGAAGATCCACGCGCGCGGCGCCGCGAGGGGGTTCGCGCCGCTGCGCAAGAACCACAAGAAGACCGTCAGCACGAACAGCGAGACGACGAAGCTCATCGCGTGCCACGTCGAGACCGCCATCACGAGCGCAAGCGCGGCGTGCACATACGACGCCGTGCTGCGGACACGAAACGCGCGCGCGAGCAGGTACGCGTGCAGCGCGAGCCACGGCACCGAG
>JANLUN010000750.1:0-3931 GCA_031363505.1 Planctomycetota bacterium
GATGCAGCAAGGCGGGCGGGGTTGCATCAAGGCGGGCGGGGAGCTCAATGCTGCGGTCGAACTGTCGACCGAATCAACGGCCGACCGAAGCCCGAGCCCACACCGTCCGTAGGGACTTCCCCGGATCAGCCCCGCGCGAGCTTCAGCAACTCGAGGAGCTTCGGCGGCTGTCCCGTGCGCAGGATGCCGTTGCGGAAGATCCGTCCGGCGATCCAGATCACGAAGACGAGGCTCGCGACGAGTAGGGCCATCGTGCCGACGACCTCGGCGGTCGGAACCGACGCGGCCGCGCGATTCATCATCACGAACGGCGTAAAGAACGGAATCCACGAGAGGATCACGGCCAGCGATCCGTTGGGATCCTTGGCGACGAACACCATCGTCATGATCGGCACCATGAGGATCATCGTCACCGGCGCCATGAAGTTCTGCGCGTCCTTGAGCGTGTTGCAGACGCTGCCGAGCGCGAGAAGGATGCTCGCGTAGAGCAGATAGCCCAAGAGGAAGTACACGACGAACGCTCCGAGCAGCTCCGGCGCAAGCAGCACGGAGCGGATCGCGACGATGAGCGGCGCGGAGCCCGACGCTTCGAGCATCAACCAGCCGGACCCGAACCACGCGACGATCATCGTGATGCCGATCGCGGCCACGCCGAGCAACTTGCCGAGCATCAACTCCGACGGCGTCACCGACGACAGCAGCACCTCGACGATGCGGTTCGATTTCTCCTCGATCGTGCTCGAGAGCAACATCTGCGACACGGTCAGGATCGAGATGAACAGGATGTAGACGAACGCGACCGGCGCCCACTGCCGGATCTGCTCGGCCTGCCCGACGGCTTCCTCACCGGCTTCCTTCTTGGGATCGCGCGCCGAGAGCTCGACCTTGATCGCGTTGATCTTCTCGATCTCCGCGACCGACATGCCCCCGCCGACGAACGCACGCCGGTGAAGCTCGTCCTGGATCGCGCGCTGCACGAGGTCCTGCAAGTCGTCGTCGGCGAGGTTCGCGCTCCAGTACTCGACGTGATCGCGCAGCTCGAAATCGACGGTCGGCACGACGATCAGCGCGAAGAGCTCCTCCTCCTGGCCGTCGATTTGGATCTTCTTCTCGCTGCGCAAATACGGCTTGGCCGCCTCGCGCATCGGCTCGGCGTCGAGCGACTCGACGTCGGCGGGCAAAGGCACGCGCACGAAGAGATTCTTGGGCGGCTCGAACTCGCGGACGTTCGGATCCTTCTTCTTCTCCTCGAGCCACTCCATCAGCGCTTGGCCCTTCTTCTTTTCGTAGTGGGCCTGAATCGCAGCGTCGATGACGGGAGTGAACTCCCCCTTCGGATCCTGCACGGCGAAGTAGCGCGTCTGCCGCGCGAACTTCTCGAGGAGCATCGGCACCTTGATGCTCGCGTACAAGAGCAGCGGCACCATCGCGATGGTGATCCAGAAGCCCTTCGTCTTCGTGTGATCCGCGAACTCGCGCAGAGCGACCAGGAGCGAGTACCTCACGCGAGCACCTCTTCGCGGGCCTCGTGGCTGCCCACGAGCTTCAAGAACACGTCGCGCAGGCGCGGTTCACTGCGGTTGAACGAACGCAGCTCGATGCCGCCTTGAAAGCACGCGCGCAGAACCGCGTCGGCGTTCGCTCCTTCGGCGAGCGTGACTTGCCACTGACCGTCAGCGCCCGTTCGCTCGATGTCGACGACGCCGGGGAGAACGCGCAGCGACGTGATGTCCGAAGACGTTTCGATCAAGACGCGGCGCGGGATCGCGCGCTTCGACTCCTCGATCGTGCCGTCGAAGAGCTTCTTGCCGCGCGCGATCAGGATGATGTGGTCGCACAGGCGCTCGGCGTGCTCCATGACGTGTGTCGAGAAGACGACCGTCTGTCCGCGCTTCTTCAGGTCGCGGATCACGCCTTCCATGACGTCTTGGTTGACGGGATCGAGGCCGGAGAACGGCTCGTCGAGGATCACGAACTCGGGCTCGTGGACGATCGACGCGAGTACTTGCACCTTCTGCTGCATGCCCTTCGACAGCGCCTCGCACTTGCGGGAGGCGAACTCGCCGAGGCCGTAGCGCTCGAGCAGCTCGAGCGCGCGTCGGTTCGCGTCGGCGCGCTTGAGGCCCTTGAGCTGGCCGAAGTACGCGATCACATCGCGCGCCCGCATCTTTTTGTAGAGGCCTTTTTCCTCGGGCAAATAGCCGATGCGCGTGCGCACCTCGAGCGCCGACTTGTGCCCGAGGATCTCGACCGTGCCCGACGTCGGCTCGTAGATCGAGAGGATGATGCGGATCGTCGTCGTCTTCCCCGCGCCGTTCGGCCCGAGGAATCCGCACACGGAGCCGCGCGGGACGGAGAAGTTGAGGTTGTCGACGGCGGTGAAGTCGCCGTAGCGCTTCGTGATGCCTTCGACGGAAAGGACGCGGTCGGACATGGAGGATGACGGCCTGTCGGCCGCGTGGTGGACAAGGCACCTGTGCCGAATCGAGGGCCGAAGAGTCTAGCGTGGCGGAGCACACCGACCATGGCGCCACTCGTAAGGCTTCGGACGCCTGCCTACTCGAACGCGCGCAATCGGGCGGTGGCAGTGCCCAGCTCGGTCGAATCAGCGTGCGGAAGCGACAGCCAGCGCATCGGCGACTCGCTCCAACCGAGCGCCGTCCGGGCGTTCTTGCCCAGGCATATGCAACTCGAGCGACGCGCGGACGAACGGGCGTACCCAGCCCGAAACGAGCTCCGCTTCTTCGAGAGCCGCGGCAGTGAGTTTGAACTCGTGCACGTCGTCACACTTCGTTCGGCCGATCAGGCGCGCTCGCTCGAAGAACCCGTCGAGTTCGTCCGTACCGCGTGCCTTCTCGTCGATGCGCACAGCGTCCTCGTCCTTTTCGAGCCCGCGACGAAACTCCGCGGTCCATGCAGCGGCCTGCAACAACGCGAGCTGTGCGACGCGCTCGCTCCGTGAGTGCCGCGCGATGTAGTGCAACGAGTTCGTCGCCGTGAACGCGTGGAGCGAGACGATCCCGGGACTCGCAACCGCGACCTCGCACGCCGCGGCGACCATCGCGTCCCACAGCGTCGATGTCGCCGCGCCGTCGGCGATCAACTTCGCCAAGATCGGCGGCATCGCTTCGGGCGCGTGCTGCCGGATCGCGCCGAGCAGCTCGCGCGCGGGGCCGATGTCCGTCACGGCGCGCGGCACGCGCGGCACGATCGCGCGAACGACGAGCTCACGCGATCGATCGAAAGGCTCCGCTCGCCGCGTCCGGCCGTCGAGGAGAAACGACGACACGACCGAGCGCAGCACGTCCTCGGCGTACCGATCCCCCGCCAGCGGCAACGCACGTCGCGAGAGCGCGGCGTAAATGCCCTTGTGACCGATATTGCCGACGCAGCGCGGCGCGTACTCCCAGACGAGGGCGTACACCTCATCGAGCGGCGCCGAGCGAACGAAGCCGACGATCGCGACGTCGGCCGCCTCGCGATCCCAGCGTTCGAGCGCGTCGACGAGAGCCGCACGCGCCGCAGCGCCGCTGGGGAGCCTCGACGACTCCACGGCAGGCATCCGCCAATCGTCGTTCCTCGCCTCCGCTGCCTGCGCCTCCTTGAAGTAGTCGAGACACCAGAGCGCGTTGCGCTGTCGTGTGACGAGAGACGCTCCGTCCGTGAGCTGATCGATCGCCGACACGGACAGAGCGGCATGATTGAAGGTCGGGAGATCGGTGCGAATGTCGCGCGCCGCCGCGACGAGCACGGCTCCGAGCAATCGCGTCGGAGCGAGCCCAGCACAGAGCTCGCGCGCGCCGCGCTGCATCGCCGGCTCGCGCGGCGTCGTCACGATCCAACGGACGAGTTCGTCGACGTCACCGGCGTATTTAGGAGCGCACGTGCAGCGCTTCCATGCGCTTCCCGTGAGCAGGATCGCGGACGACGC
>JANLUN010000811.1:0-4315 GCA_031363505.1 Planctomycetota bacterium
CCGCTGTGGAAGCGCTCGTTGGACGTCGTCATCTCGGTGTTCGCGCTCGCATTGCTCTTCCCGGTGTTCGTGCTGATCGCGATCGCGATCCGACTCGATTCGCCCGGGCCGGTGATCTTCCGGCAGATGCGCGCGGGTCGAGGCGGACGGCCGTTCGTGTTCTACAAGTTCCGCTCGATGTTCGCCGACGCAGAAGCGCGGCGCGCGGCGCTCGCTGGACTGAACGAGCAAGAGGGTCCGATCTTCAAGATCCGCCATGATCCGCGCATCACGCGCGTGGGACGCTGGCTGCGGCGCTCGAGTATCGACGAGCTTCCGCAACTGTGGAACGTCCTCAAGGGCGACATCTCGCTGGTCGGGCCGCGTTCGCCGACGCTCGACGAGGCGCGCCAGTACGAACGCTGGCAACGCCGACGTCTCTGCATTACCGGCGGCATCACCTGCACTTGGCAGGTGAGCGGGCGCAGTCAGATTCCGTTCCGAGAGTGGATGCGCCTGGACATGCGTTACGTCGCGCGTCGCAACGCGTGGCTCGATCTTCGGCTGTTGGCGCTGACGTTCCCGGCCGTGCTCTCGGGTCGCGGGGCCAGTTGAGCGTTGCGCGCGATCCCGGCGAATACACCGCACGATTCATTTTTCGACTGAGAACGAGGACGTCCATCGATGCCGACACTCACGGATGACACTGGCGTGCACGCAACCGTCGCAAGGGCCGCGGTCCACGAGCGAGCAGCTGGCTTCGCACGGCCGGTGGAGCCTTCTCTGCCGCTGCCGCTGCAGCAACCGACTCGTCCGATCGCGACGCGCCGCCGCGGACTGCGCACCAGCGCGAGCTGTGTGCGAGCGATGCGGATCGGAGCCGGGACGAGAGGCGTCTCGGGCGCGCGCTTCCTCACTCATGCGCGCCTCGACGCGCACCTGGAGATCCTGGCCCGACGTCCCGAGCAATTCCTCCAAGACGCGCTCGAGCTCTGTGCGGTGCTCGATGCTCGCGGGTTCGATCTCGAGATCTCGGATCCGAGCGTCTGGCGCGGAGCGACGGGTTCCCCGCGCGTCGCGGTCGACAGCCAATTCACCGCCGACGTCGAAGGCCTGCACACCATGGGGCGCGAAGAAGAACTGCGCCTCGCCCTGCGCATCGAGTTCGCGAGGATCCGCTTCGGCGTCGCCCTGCGAACACACGGTTTGGATGCGGACGATCCGGCTGACGGATCGGACGTTTCGCCTGTAGTCCGCCGGCGCAAGCTCGAATGGCACGCGCTGCGCCTGGAGATGGCGGAGCGCAATCTCCACCTCGTGCTCATCAATGTCGCGCGCTACCGGCACACGAGCGCCGATCCGGGCGACCTGATCCAGGCGGCCGCCGCGACGTTGTTCCATGCGGTCGATGGTTTCGATTGGCGCCGCGGGGTGCTGTTTCGGACCTACGCGGTTCACTGGCTGAACCAGGGCTTCCGCGAGCATCTCTACAATCACAACAGCACGATCCGGACGCCGGTGTATCTGCAGAAGTGCGTGAAGCACATCAACGCAGCGATCCAGCGCCTGGGTGACCCGCACGCGAGCGTCGAGGAGATCGCGCACGAGTCCGGCTTGCGCGGGACGTTGATCGCACGCGCGCGCACCGCGACACGCAAGACGAGTTCGCTCGACGCCCCGATGCTCGACTCCGACGAGACCAGCACGCTGGCAAATCGGTTGGCGGTGCAGGACGAAGACGGTCCGTACAGCGTCGCCCTCGACAATGTGCAGCTCGCGTCGGGGATGACGGCGGCACTCGGCAAGCTCTCCGATCGCGAGCGCCTCGTGGTGAAGATGCGCTTCGGGATCGGATACGGACGCGGACACGTGTACTCCGAGGTCGCCAAAGAACTCGGCGTGAGCCTGGAGCGCGTACGCCAGATTCTGTTGCACGCGATGTCCAAGATGCGCACTCCGCAGTTGCGCAAGGTGCTCGAGTCCTTCGCGACCTAGTCGCGAGCGGTGTGTCGACTGGGCGAGCAACGCGCTCGCCTCGTGACTCACGACGGTGGTCGCGCGAGGCCTGACCGACTCGCTCGTGCGCTAGCGCTGTCGACGAAGCAGCGCGGTCACTGCAACCACACGGAAGCCGGACAGCGCGCTCGTGCTCCGGCCGGCTGAAGACCTGCGCAGGCCAAGGCCGCTGGTGCGGCGGCCTACGCAGGTCGCTGACTTCACTCGGAGCTACCGCCGCCCGATTGCGTACGCGTCGACTTGTCGTTGGACTGCGTTCCGCGGATATTGCGGTCGCTTCCAGACTTGCTGTCGACGCCATCTTGCGGCGCGCGCCCACTCTGCTGCTTCGGTTGATTCGCGGATCCCGAACGATCTCCCTGCGTGCGGCTGTCGGTGCTTCCGCTGGTGCGCGGACCCTTGTGACCCTCGCCGGCGTCCTGATCATTCTGCCCACCGAAGCGAGATGAGTGGCCCTTGGTGCTCATCTCGTCGGACTCCGACTTGTCCATCTTTTCCGACTCGTCGTCGGTCTTGTCGCCGTACTCGAGGCGCTTCGGATCGCCGAGAGTCGGGCTCGAACCAGGCGACTTCGATGAGCTGCCAGTCTTCGAAGATCCGCCGGTCTGCGTGCGGGGCTCTTGGTTGCGCTGATCGGCACTTTTTGTCGGTTCGTCGGTCATGAGAGGTCCTCTGTCTTTCGTCTCGTCGTTGATGAAGCGAAGTGTCCCGGCGACACTTCGTGCGCGGTCGAGTCCTTGGGTTGCGTCGCGGAGTATTCCGCGTTCCGCAATCCCGAGGACGGAACCTAGATGGGCGACAGAAGCCTTCCGATCGACAGTTTCACCGAGTCGGCGCGGAGATGGCGGTAGCGTTCGTCAGGCAGCGCAGCGAGACGCCCCAGGCTTTTTGCGACTGCGGAGTGGACGCACGTGGACGGGCATTGCGGCGATCAGGAACACGCCCCGACGCACTCGACGACGCGAGTCTCGACAGTCACCGGAGGATGTAGTCCTCACGGTCACCGGCAGTTTCAGTTCACATCGTCACGGAAGAACTAGTCCTCCCGGTGTGGATCGACAGGGCGACCAACGCTGCGCGCCGGTCCGCGTTCGATCGTGATCGACTGTTCGATCGCGATCTACTGGATGAAGATCGAGATGCCCACGTCGGCACCCGCGACGCTCACTCGTCGAGTGACGTCAAGCCTTCGCGCACCGCGTACTTGGTGAGCTCGGCGGTGCCGTGCAGCGCGAGCTTCTGAGCGATGTTGCGCCGGTGAGTCTCGACGGTCTTGATCGAGATGTGCATCTGCTTCGCCGTCTCGGCTGAAGTCTTGCCCTCGGCCACGAGCTGCAACACCTCTCGCTCGCGTGAACCCAGACTCGAGTAGGCGGACACTTCGCCCGCAACGCGCTCGTGCGTGGAGCGCTCTACGACCAAGCCGGCGATTTCGGGACTTAGATAGGTACCGCCGACGCCTGCCGCGCGCACGGCCTGCACGAGCGCGTCATGGGCCTCGACCTTGAGCACGTACCCGCAGGCGCCGGCTTCGAGCATGTGATGCACGAAGCGCCTGTCCATGTGCGTCGACAGCGCGATCACTTTGACGTTCTCGTTCTCGGCCCGAATGCGGCGGGTGGCTTCGACCCCGTTCAATTCGGGCATTCCGACGTCCATCACGACCACGTCTGGCGCAAGAGTGCGCACCAGATCGAGCGCCGTACGTCCGTCGGCAGCTTGGCCCACGACCTCGATATCCGGCACGCCGGTCAGCAAGGAACTCAGACCCTCGCGCATCATTTTGTGATCATCGACAAGGAGCACTCGGACACTCATGCCACCACCTTCACCTTCGTCGGTTGATTCACCGTGTGTAGCACGCAGATGCGGACCTGCGTGCTGTGCTGATGCGTTGCGGCAGTTCGTTCCGCTTGGGTTGACACATGGAATTGGTCACGGATGTTCTCGAGCGCACCGCCGGCTGGGCCCTCCCGCGCTATCGAGAAGACGAATCGCGGTTCGCTCAATTGCCCTGTACCGGCGCCGCAATTCTAACTAGGGCCCACGTCCGCCATCATTCCAGGGATCTGGGTAGATTCGTCTGAATCGCGAAGAGCAAGCGTCGTTCGCAACGCGAGCGCGACGGACTCTGGAGTTCCTCGCCGCTCTCCGTATCGAAGGAGACGATATCGACGCAGACGACTGCGGTTCGCTTGGCCCGCCTGCGTCGAACTCCCGGCGCGAAACGTGCGGATCAAGGCGAACAGTCTGCTGCTCGTTGCTACGCGGACGGGTTTTCGAGCGACGTCAAGCCTTCGCGCACCGCGTACTTGGTGAG